>CAISYX010000296.1 GCA_903889815.1 uncultured Gammaproteobacteria bacterium | reverse complement strand
TGCTCCCTTTCTGGTCAGTGTGTGACATTTGACGATCTGCACCGGGAGGCAATCGGAGCGGATTTTGTTGACGGTGCTGGCGAAAGTGGCTAGTGTTCGGGGGGTTTTTAGCCCGGCAATTGTCCGTCCAAACACCTTAAAAAGAAGACTCGCTGCTATGAATTACGCAAAAATTGTTGGTCTGTTTCTGGGTGCCTACCTGCTCAATATGGTGGCTCCACAAATTCTGGAGCATCTTGCTCACCTGCCCGGGGCGGAAGCCGCCATTGCGCAGACACTGTGGTGTCTTGGGCTTTTCCTGGTGTTTGGCTGGGCCTGCAGCAAGCTGGCCGAAGGCACAGTATTCCCGAATTTCACCCTGCAGCTGCTGGTCGGCATCATTCTGCACGACGCGCTTGCGCCCATCGCGCCGCAGATCATGATCCCCGTGGTGGTGTGTACCGCCCTGGCCGCGATCATTCTCAAGGGTGGAGGAGACGAGGTTGAACGTCTGGATTTCGTCAAGATAGCCTATCCTCTGATGATGCTTGCTGTGATCGGTTATCTGATCACGTTCTTCATCATGTTCCCCCTGTTGTTGCTTCTCGGTCTTGATGGCCAGACAGCTGCGCTGCTCGCAGCGATTATCGGCTCAACCGATCCTGCTGCGCTGATCCCGACCTTGAAGAAGGTCGTTTTCAAGGATCAGTACAAGCGTCTGGCGAGCCTGTCGGTTGCTGAAAGCGCGGTGAATGATGCGGTAGGCGCGATCTTCGTGGGTGCACTTGCGACCATGATTCTTGCCGGCACGTCAGTGGAAACCACGGCTGCGTTGACCAGCGGTCTGTTCAGTGCGGACAACATGATGAGCCTGGGACGTCAGTTCCTGTTCGGAACGATTGCCGGTGTCATCGGCTGGGGGTTCATGTACAGCTATGAAAAGTACAAGTCCACTCATCACCACAATACGGGTGAAGCTGAGACAGCCTACGATTTCGCAATCGTGCTGGCAGTGCCGCTGGTGACGTTCGTGCTGGCACAGGCTCTCCACGGCAACGGCTTCCTTGCCGCATTCATTGCCGGTCTGCTGGCAAACTACAACCACAACAACCACGCCTTCCAGAAGACACTGCATACGATGGAGATCAAGATTGAAAGTATCTCCAAGCCAATGATCTTCATGATGGTCGGGCCCTTCGTTTCCCTAGGCGATCTGGCGGATACCGCAGTGATGGGCTTTATAGTGTCCGTATTGTTCATATTGGTGGCGCGTCCATTGGCTGTCATGGCATCCATGTTGCCCACGAATCTGAACATGAAAGACAAGTTGTTCATGAGCGCCATCCGGGAAACCGGGGTCATTCCAGTGGTACTGGCCGTGATTACTGTCGCGCAGTTCCCTCAGCTGACGCTGCTGATGCCACTGACGGCATGGGTCGTCATCTGGACTCTCACCATTCTGCCGGCCATTACGCCCTGGTGGGCAGCTAAGTTGAAAATCGTCGAGTAAGCACCAGCTGCCAGGCGAAAGAAGGACAAAGAGGGGGAGTATTCCGCGGAGTACTCCCCCTTTTTTTGTCTGGACGGAAGCTCGTCTGTACACACTTCTACCGTCTTTTCCTTTGATGTATGTCGTTGCTGCATTCTGCCATGAGGCCTATGCTCAGTCAGAAGTGATAAAAAACGCAGCAATACACAACGAGGGAGAACGAGACGATGAGTGACTACACGCATGTCATGATTGCCATAGACGGTTCCGAAGAGTCGAGCAAAGTGCTTGCCAGAGGCATGGCGCTGGCGGCACCCGGAAGCAAAGTCAGCGTGGTGCAGGTGTTCGATACACTGGTGGGCAATTATTCCTACGAGTTGAACATGGGGGACTTCGCGCTGGCTCAGCGCGAGTACGAAGAAGCAGTAGCGAAGCAGACGCGCGCAATGCTCAAGAAGGATTGCCCATCCCTGCCTGCCGAGGCCGTGCATTTCCTGCGTGGCAAGCCTGCGTCAGAGATCAAGCGGCTTGCAGAAAGCCTGCATGTCGATCTGCTCGTCATCGGCAGTCACGGGCAGGGTGCCGTGAAGGCGGCCGTGCTCGGTTCCACTGCCAACGCCGTACTGCACGGCATTCACTGTGACGTGTATACCGTGCGGGTCTGAGTGCGCCGGGCGGGCGATGCCGCGGGTGTTCAGATGTCCTTGATGAGACTGATCGCGCCGCGGATCTGCCCTTCCAGGTAGCCCGTCGCCATGTCATTGGGGTAGCGCTGTTGCAAGGCACTCATCACGTCTTCGCTGATATCCGTGCCGTGGCAGGTCAGGCAAAGAGGAGCCGCTGGCTGTGCCTGCATGTAGCGGAACTGGCCGGAGACTGTTTCAGCCGTATTCAGGCTGGCCCCCGGCTCACCGCCACGCTGGCGCTGATCGAACAGATTCAGGATCGTGGTTTCCCAGAAGTCGGGCGCGGCAGCACTGCTGTTGCGAGCCTTCAGGCTGACGCGGGAGACATCCCAGCCAGTCTGTTCGCTCAGGCGCGCCGCAATAGCGGGCGCTTCCACCGCACACACCTCTATTGCATGCACCGGGCCGCCAGAGGCAATGGCCAGTTGCAGCGTCGGGAGCAGCGTGCCCACGAACTGCTGCGTGATGGATACCGCTTCGGCGGTCAGTTCCGGGGACACGCCAGTGGGCATTGGCTCGTTGAAGTCCAGTGCATAGGGAGGCGGCACTTCGGTCACTCCCGGCACCGAGACCGGGAGCTGCGACAATACGGGGCCAGCCCCCAGAGTGAAGGCTCCCAGTACCCCAAGGGCACTCAGGGCGGCAAAGGGACGTATGGGCATTGGCATGATCGTTATCTCCTGTCGAGGTTTCAGACGGCGGGCTTGCGGCATTCTCGCCGGTTGGTCGTGCCCCTGCAAGGGAGTAGACTCCGGCACGCACCTGTTACAGATGACTGGGTGGTCCGGCGAACAGTCGCCGGAAGGGGTTGTGCGCTAAGTTGCATCCTCCACCGTCACCAAGGTTTCCGCCCTCTGGGAAGCAGTGCAACGCTGGCAGGTATTCGCCATCGTTGACGGACTGGTGCAGTTGCGACAGGTCGAGATCGGCCGGCGCAGTATCGACATGGCGGAAGTGGTGAGCGGCGTGCAGGACGGCGAGCGTGTCATCGTGTTTCCGTCGGACCTTGTGCTGGACGGCCTTGCCGTCGAGGAGTTGTAAGCAGATGAGCTGGCCCCTCGGTGACGACAGCGTGCTGATGTGCAATGCCGGCAGTGCCACGCTCAAGCTGGCCGCCAGTGCGTTGACCGGAAGTCCCTTGTGGGAGCGCCGGCTGGAAGGGGGGGCGGCCATGCTGGTAGCAGGCCTGCGGGAGCATCTGAGTGCCGGCACCGTCGCGCCGCATGCCGTGCTGCATCGTATCGTGCACGCCGGCGCCGTACAGGAATCCCCCTCCCGCATGGACGACTCTCTGCTGGCGCGCATTGCCCACTGGGCACCGCTGGCGCCCTTGCACAATCCCCTGGCTTTGCGACTGGTGGCTGCCGTGCGCGAACGTTGGCCGGACGTGCTTCAGTTTGCCGTGTTCGACTCTGGCCTTTTCGGACAATTGCCAGAAGTGGCTGCGGTGTATGCGCTTCCTGC
>CAISYX010000295.1 GCA_903889815.1 uncultured Gammaproteobacteria bacterium | reverse complement strand
GGCGCACTCAGCAGGAACTGATACTTGGGATCCAGTTCGTCCCTGTGTGACAGCAACTCGGCCACAAGTGGCGCGCGGGTTTCCCGATTTTTCGGGAACTTGCTTGCCGCAAGGAACAGACCTGCAGCGCCATCCCTCAGCACGTAATGATCGTCCACCTTCTCGCAACGCAGTTCAGACATCACGACAGGTGGCATTTTGGGCGGCGCAGCCTGGCCACTACGAAGCAGTTTGCGGGTGTTCTTGCACTCGTCATTGGTACATCCGAAATACTTGCCGAAGCGCCCGGATTTCAACTGCATCACTGATCCGCATTTATCACAGTCGATCACTGGGCCTTCATACCCGCGAATCTTGAAGCCACCGTCTTCGACCAGGAAGCCGGAGCAGTCTGGATTGTTGCCGCAGATGTGCAGTTTGCGGTGCTCATCAATGAGATAGCTGTCCATGGCAGCATTGCATTTGGGGCAACGCTTGCGATGGCGCAGCAATTCGTTCTCGGCTTCCTCAGCTTCTTCCGCATTGTCGGTGCTGATGGCCTCTTCACCTGGTGTCAGGTTGATAGTGGACTTGCAGCGCTCCTTGGGGGGCAATGCATACCCGGAACACCCCAGGAACACACCCGTAGAAGCCGTGCGAATCTGCATGGATCTGCCGCACTTTGGACAGGGAATATCCGTGTCTGTCGGCTTGTTGCTGCGCATTCCGCTGGCATCTTCCGATGAAGCGATTTCCAGCTGACTCCTGAAGTCCTTGTAAAACGTGTCCAGTACTTGCTTCCACTCCAGAGAGCCAGCAGCCACCTTGTCAAGATCGTCTTCCATCTTTGCAGTAAAATCGTAATCCATCAGGTCGGTGAAGCTTTCCAGTAGTCGCTCGGCGACAATGTCGCCCATCTTCTGGGCATAAAAGCGCCGACTCTCAACCTTGACGTAGCCCCGTTCCTGAATCGTGGAGATGATGGCCGCATACGTGGACGGACGGCCAATACCGCGTTTTTCAAGCTCCTTTACCAGACTGGCTTCGGTATACCGCGCAGAAGGCTTCGTGAAATGCTGATTCGGGTCGAGCTTCTCCAGCGTCAGCGTTTCGCCCACCTGCACAGCGGGCAGAACCACGTCTTCTTCCTTGACCGTCAACACCCGCAGATAGCCGTCGAACTGCATGATGCGGCCCTTGGTGCGCAACTCGTAGTCACCTGCGCCAACGGCGATCAGACTGCTCTGATACTGCGCCGGCGGCATCTGACAGGCCACGAAGTGCTGCCAGATCAGTGCATACAAGCGCTCTGCATCACGCTCCATGTTCTGCAGGTCATTGCTGGACGTGAATGCGTCAGTAGGGCGAATGGCTTCGTGAGCTTCCTGTGCACCTTCGCGGGCGCTGTAGCGGATGGGCTGCTCCGGCAGATAAGATTTGCCGAATTTTTTCAGGATATAGTCACGACACATGGCTACAGCGTCATCGCTCAAGTGAGTCGAGTCAGTACGCATGTAGGTGATGTAGCCAGCCTCATAGAGTCGCTGCGCCAGCGTCATGGTCTTCTTCACGCCGAAACCCAGACGCGTGCTTGCCGCCTGCTGCAAGGTCGACGTGATCAATGGCGCCTTGGGCTTCGACGACGTGGGCTTGTCTTCGCGACGGGTTACCACATAGGGTGACTTCTGCAACTGTTGAAGAGCGGCATCCGTCTGCATCTTGTTGACGGGGCGAAAGTTTTCATCCATCTGCTTGACGACCTGGAAACGCAGTGCATCGCGCTTGGCTGTCTTCAGATCGGCGAAAACTTCCCAGTACTCTTCAGGGATGAACGCACGAATCTCGCGCTCGCGTTCGACTATCAGTCGAACGGCAACAGACTGAACACGCCCCGCTGAAAGTCCTCTTGCAACT
>CAISYX010000294.1 GCA_903889815.1 uncultured Gammaproteobacteria bacterium | reverse complement strand
TCGCGCTTGGCGGCACCCCGGTTCTGCAGTGTCTACACCGAAAGTCTATGGAATCTCCGCTTCCACGTTGAAGAGTTTGGTGCGCACCAGATGCCGGTATTCATTGGGCGTGATGGCATTGACGCGCTTGAACAGCGACGAGAAATAGCTGGTGTCCTGATACCCCACGGCAAACGCTATTTCGGCAATGCTCAGATTGCTCTGTTTGAGCAGTGCCTTGGCTTGCTGCAGTCGTACTTCCTGCAGGTATTGCAGAGGCGTCTGCCCCGCTGCCAGCCGAAAGCGCCGGTTGAATGAACGTACGCTGATATCGAACTTTTCCGCCAGCGTCTTCAACGCCACATCCCTCTGGTAATGCTTTTTCAGCCACTCCTGAATCTTGATGATCTGCTCGTCGTGGTGGGTGTCCTTCTCTTCGCTCGCCAGCAGCATCGACTCGTATGAGCGTTTGAGCTCGTGGGTGAAGTGGTGCGACACCTCATCAGCGACCTCTGGTGTGAACAGACGTTCCACAAAATGCAGCATCACGTCGCGTACGGCATTGACACTGCCGGTGCAGTACAGTCGGTCGGCGTGGGTGATGAAGCGTCGACGCTGCAGCGTCACGCGCGGATAGCGCTTGCTGAAGTCGTCGAAGTAATACCAGTGAGTGGTCGCGTTGCGGCCATCCAGCAGTCCCGCTTCTGCCAGAAAATAGCTGCCGGTGCCAACGCTGCAGATGGTGGCGCCAAGAGCGTACTGAGCAGCCAGCCATTGCGTGATGCCCGGGTGCGCTCCGACGATGGCGTTTGGATTGCCCCACAGCGCGGGGATGAAAATGAGGTCAGTTCGGGGTATGTCGGCCAGACTTGCCTGTGGCGCGATGACGATGCCACCGATCATGGTCAGAGGTTGCCCATGCTCACTGGCAATGAGAAAGCGGCGGCGTTCGGCCTTGCGATTGCGGATGCGCTTGATGACATCGGCGGCATGGATCATTTCCAGCGGAATTGTAATGCTGGAAGCCAGCGCACTCTCGATCGCCAGCAGTGTGACGTGTTTCATCGGGCACCTTGATAGGAGACGCGCAGTACATACCACTCCCGCGGCCCACTGGGTGTCAGTATCCATACTTCACTTTCGGCGGCCTTGCCCAGCAAGGCCCGACCGAGCGGGGCGTCGACGCTGATGTAGCCGGGCTTTTCGGCGATTTCGTCCGGGCCGACGAGCCGGTAATCGTGCACCACCCCGTCCTCATCTTCTACCGTGATCCAGGCGCCGAAGTAGATGCGCGAAGGATCGGAAGGAGGCTTGTCTACCACGGTCAGCGCTTCGAGACGTTTGCGCAAATGGCGCACTCGCCGATCTATCTCGCGCAGGCGCTTCTTGCCATAGATGTACTCGGCGTTCTCGGAGCGGTCGCCCATGGCAGCTGCGTCGCTGACCTGCTGGGTGACCTTGGGGCGCTCGAAGCGCCACAGCAAATCGAGTTCTTCGCGCAGGCGTTTCTCGCCTTCCACAGTAATGTAATTCGAGATGCGGGGGCGTGGCTTGGTGTCATCTTGCTTCATGGCGTGGCAGGCAGGGCCGGCTCTCTCAGGGCAGCGTAATTGCCCGGCACAATAGCCCAATTCCCGCCTCTTGGCATCACTCCAGCGGCAGGACCATCTGGCGGTGGCGGGGCTGCAGGTCATAGGCAGCATCCTGCTCCTGCACACCATCGCTCTGTCCTCCTCCGCGTTCCAGCCGCACTCCCATGCCGATCAGCCGCACAGGCCTGTTGCCGCGCGCATGCGCCTCACGGCATAGCAGGATATAGCCTTCCAGTTCCGTGGCAGGCGACATGGCTTCAATGGTGGTGGAGACAAAATCATTGAACTTCAGCTTCAGGTATTTCTTGCTGACCCGGTATTCCCCCAGCACCCGGGCCAGGCGCACCTCCATCTGCTGATGCAGATCGGGCAGTTTCGCCAGACAGTCTTCCAGCGTGGGCAGGTCCACGGCATAGGTATTTTCGACACTCAGCGACTTGCGTGTGCGGTCGGTATTGACTGGCCGCTCGTCAATGCCGCGGCAAAGGCGGTAGAGACTCAAGCCAAAGCTGCCGAAGTGCTCCGTCAGTGCCGCTTCGTCAAGGCTGCGCAAGTGCTCGCAGGTCTCGATGCCCATGTCATTGAGCCGGGCAGCGGTGACCTTTCCCACGCCAAAGAGCTTCTTGACGGGCAGTGCGCGCACGAAGGCGTCCACTTCATGGGGCTTGACCACGAATTGTCCATCCGGCTTGTTCCAGTCACTGGCGATCTTGGCAATGAACTTGTTGGGAGCGATGCCTGCCGACAGCGTGATGCCGACCGTCTCGCGTACGCGCTGCCGGATCTCCTGGGCAATCAGCGTCGCGCTGCCGTGGCAGGCGGTCGCGAGGGTGACGTCCAGATAGGCTTCGTCCAGCGACAGCGGTTCGATCAGTTCGGTGTAGTCGCGGAAGATCTGGTGCACCGCATCAGAGGCTTCACGGTATTTGTCCATGCGCGGGTGGATGACGATCAACTGCGGGCATTTGCGCAGCGCTGTGGACATGGGCATGGCGGAGTGGATGCCGAAGCGGCGTGCTTCGTAATTGCAGGTAGCAACAACGCCGCGCTGCTCGGGGCGCCCACCGACCGCGACGGGCTTGCCGATCAGCGCAGGATTGTCCCGTGCCTCGATGGATGCGTAGAAGCAGTCGCAGTCGCAGTGAATGATCTTGCGGGAGTCAGACATGCTTGCAGCTTCCCGTGGGAGCGGGCTTGCCCGCGAACAAGGGTAGATGGAAATTCCAGGTTCGCGGGCACGCCCGCTCCCACTGGCACGCCCGCTCGCACACGCTCGGCCCTGTCTCAGCCGTTGCGACGCTCAAAGTCCTTCATGAAGTCTGCCAGTGTCTGGCAGCCTTCCACGGGCATCGCGTTGTAGATGGAGGCACGCATGCCGCCCACTACACGGTGTCCCTTGAGCGAATAGAGTCCCAGCGCCTGGGCCTCGTCAAGGAACTTCTTGTCCAGATCGCTGTTCGCCAGCGTGAAGGTGATGTTCATCTGCGAGCGGTGGCTCTTCTGCGCGGCACCGCGGTAAAAATCCGTGCTGTCGATAGCGTCATAGATGATCTGTGCCTTGTGGGCGTTGATCTTTTCCATTGCGGGCACGCCGCCCTGATCCTTCAGCCAGTGCAGCACCAGATTCATCATGTAGACGGCAAAGGTGTTGATGGTGTTGGGCATGGAATGGTTCTTGGCGTAAGTGTCGTAGTTCAGCAGATTGGGCGTTTGCGGCATGGCGTGACCGATCAGGTCCTTGCGGATCAGCACGGCGGCCATGCCTGAGGGGCCCAGGTTCTTCTGCAGGCCGGCAAACACCAGGCCGAACTTGTTGTAGTCGATGACGCGTGACATCAGCTCGGACGTCATGTCTGCCACCAGCGGAATGTCTCCCGTGTCGGGGAACTCGTTCCAGCGGGTGCCGAACAAGGTGTTGTTGCTGGTGATGTGCACGTAGGAGGTGTCGGCGTCCAGCGTGGCGACATCGAAGTCCGGAATGTGGTTGAAGTTGCTGGCTTCGCTGGTGGCGACCGTCACCGCCTTGCCGTAGCGCGCCGCTTCCTTGCGGGCCAGCACCGTCCAGTGACCGCTTTCGATGAACGCCGCCTTGTGTGCGGGCTTCAGGGGCATCAGGTTCAGCGGAATGGCGGCAAACTGCATCTGGGCGCTGCCGTGCACGTACAGGATGTCGAAGTTGTCCGGCAGGCCGGCCAGCTCACGCATCAGGTTGTCAGTCTCGGTCAGCAGGGCTTCGAACTCGGCGCTGCGGTGGCTGACTTCTATCACGGACATGCCCAGCCCTTTCCAGTCCAGAAATTCGTCTCTGGCTTTTTCAAGGACAGGCAGTGGGAGCATGGCCGGACCGGCCCCGAAGTTGAATACGCGTTTCATGGTGGTTTCCTGTTAACAAGTTAAAAATCTGTATTCCGGTGCGCCTTGCGGGGCGGCCATGGCGGTGTGCGGTGCCGACGCCTCTTCTCCTGCACATCGTCGGAGTGTGTTGCTGCTGAAGCGGGAGGGCTCAAGGGCGCTGTGACCGTCTGCCGCCAGGACGGCGGCAGCCGAGCCCCCAGGGACGGGTTCACGGCGTGTCACAGCGCCCTTGAGCCCTCCCGGTTCCCGCCGGAAAAACAATCCTTACAACACACTCACTTTTATTACATCCTGGATTGCGGCGATTTCCGCCAGCACCGCTTCCGACGGACGCGACTCCACGTCGATCAGGTTGTAGGCAATTTCGTTGCGGCTCTTGTTGATCATGTCGATCACGTTGATGTTCTGATCCGCCAGAATGGACAGGATCTGGCCCAGCATCTTCGGCACATTCTTGTTGCTGATCGCGATGCGGGTTCCCCTGGCAGCGCTCGGAGAGCGGTCCAGTGACACATTCGGGAAATTCACCGAGTTGCGGATGTTGCCGTTCTCGAGGAAGTCCATCAGCTGATCGGCAGCCATCACCGCGCAATTGTCTTCCGCTTCATCAGTGCTGGCACCGATGTGCGGCATGAGAATCACGTCGTCGCGGCCAATCAGCTCCGCGCAGGGGAAATCAGCGACGTACATGCGCAGCTGCTTGCGGTTGAGTCCATCCACAATGGCCTGCGTGTTGACGATTTCATCCCGGGAGAAGTTCAGCAGGCAGAGGCCTGGCTTCATGTTGGCGATGGCGGCGGCGTCGATCAGGTTGCGTGTGGATTCCAGCACCGGCAGGTGCAGGCTCACAAAGTCGGAATTCACCAGCAGGGCTGTCAGGTTCTCAATCTTGCGCACCTGATTCGGCAATCGCCACGCCGCATCCACCGAAAGGGCCGGGTCGTAGCCCAGCACCTTCATGCCCAGGCTGATGGCCATCTCGGCAACCAGGGAGCCGATGGCGCCAAGGCCAACGATCCCCAGCGTTTTGCCGGCGATCTCGGAGCCCTTGAAGCGGCTCTTCTCCTGCTCCAGGAGCTTGGACATGGCGGCATTGTCTTTCATCTCGAAGAGAGAATTCACATAGGCGATGCCCGGCAGAATGCCGCGTGAAGACAGCAGCAGGCCGCAAAGCACCAGCTCCTTGACGGCATTGGCATTGGCGCCGGGAGTGTTGAACACCACGATGCCCTTTTCGGTGTAGCTGGCGACAGGCACATTGTTGACGCCTGCACCGGCGCGTGCCACGGCCTTCAGGTTCGGGTTGGCGTCACTGTCCTGAAGCTTGTGGCTTCTCACCAGAATGGCATCAGCTTCGCCCAGCCCCGCACCCACTTCAAAGCTGCTGTTGAAACGGACGAGGCCTTTCGGGGAAATCTGGTTGAAAGTCTGAATCTTGTACATCGCGAGTACCTTGAATGCGCTGTGAATAGCGTTCTGGGCGCGTCTTGAGCGGACAACTTCATCAAAGCCCTGGGTGATTACAGGAGCACGGAGGACAGGAAAAAGGATCGATCTGGTGACGCGCCGGGGTTTTTAAAGGCGCACTTTATATCCTGAAACGCATTTGAATGCCAGCCTTTGGTGCGTGCCGGACGGCATGAAAAAGGCGACCCCGAAGGTCGTTTCTCGCTCTGTCGCAATCGGGCTATCATGCGTCGCATCGTGGCCTGCAGGCCCGTCGAGGGGGAGTGCGGCAGGTGCCGGAAATGATCGCAGGAGTGCCACATGTCGCCGGAACGGGCGCAGTTCCAGTGCACTGCATTCTGGGGCGAAACGCGGGGCCGATGACGGGCCCGGGCACCAACACGTATGTCATTGGCGATCGCCGGCTGGCCGTTCTCGATCCCGGGCCGGTCGACGACCAGCATCTTGAGGCTGTCCTGCGCTTCGCGAACGGGAAGCCCATTGACTGGATCTTTGTGACGCATACCCACGGTGATCACTCCCCGGGTGCCGCGCCGCTGCAGCGCGCGACAGGCGCCAGGCTTGTCGGCCTGTTGCCTCCTGAGGGCAGCGGACAGGACCCGACGTTCACGCCGGCACGCCAGTTCCTGGATGGAGAACGCATTGATTGTGGTGAATTCACCATGCGCCTTGTGCACACCCCCGGCCATGTCTCCAACCATCTGTGCTTTCTGCTGGAGGAAGACGGCCTGTTGTTTACGGGGGATCACATTCTGGAGGGTACCACGCCCGTCATCCTGCCTCCCTATGGCAGCATGCGGCACTATCTGCAATCTCTGGAAGCCCTGAAATCCTTGCCGTTGCAGGCGTTGGCACCGGCCCACGGGCGGGTGATGAAGCAGCCGTTCCAGATGATCGACACCTTGTTGCGCCACCGTCTGCGACGGGAACAGAAGGTGTTGCGGGTGCTGGCGGAGCAAGCCGGGGCGCTGCCACTGGAAGCGCTGGTGCGGCAGGTCTACGACGACGTGCCCGCTCGATTGCTGCCACTGGCCTGCAAGACGCTGCTGGCCCATCTTCTGAAGCTGCAGGAAGACGGGCGCGCCCGCTGCGAGTGGCAGGCCTGGTCCGGAGTGGGACAGCATGAACGCTGAAACCAGCTGGTACTTGTACATGATCCGCTGTCGCGCTGGGACTCTGTATGCCGGCATCAGCACCGATGTGGAAAGACGTTTTGCAGAGCATGTCCGTGGTGGCCCTCAGGCTGCACGATATCTGCGTGGCAAAGGCCCGCTTGAGCTGGTATACCGGGTCCCAGCGGGCACGCGCTCGCAGGCCACCATTCTCGAGAGTCGTATCAAGAAGTTGCCCAGGGCATTGAAGTTGCAGTTGATTGCGGGCGAGTTGAACATCGCGTCCCTGCGGGACGAAGCCCCGACCGCGCACGAATCGCTGGATTTCCACGATGCGGGTCAAGGCGGTGCGTGATGCCTGGGTGGCAACTCGCATGAATTACTCCCCTTCCTTGCGCGTGGAAGTAGACCGCATCGTCGCGCAATATGCCGATTCGGCCGAAGCCATCGGTCCGCAGCCAGCACAGTGATGCTGGCAGGCAGGGTTCAGGTCGGGACAAGCATCTCTCTGCTCAATCATGGCGTCCGCAAGTATCCGAACGACAGCATTCGCGACTCCTGGTACATGCGGCCATACCCCGCTGAATGAGCCTGCAAAACGATATTTGCTGGCAAGGTGCTGGTTTCTTTGTCGGCTGCGTGGCGGCAGGGCTATAATGCGCCACTTTCAAACGGCAGGACCGGCAATGACAGGCAATACGGCAGCACTGGCCTCAGGCGCCCACTCCGACATCGATCACTACATGAATCAGCTCGGCCGACAGGCACGCGCGGCGTCACGCATGACGGCGCGAGCCAGTACTGCGCAGAAGAACGCTGCGCTGCGCGCCATGGCGGATGCCATCGCTGCACGACGTGACGAAATAGCCGATGCCAATGCCGTCGATCTGGCGGCTGGTCACGAGAAGGGGCTTGATGCTGCGATGCTCGACAGACTGGCACTTACCTCTGCTCGCATTGACGGCATGATCGAAGGACTGCTTCAGGTTGCCGCGCTCGAAGATCCGGTGGGCGCCATTACCGATCTGCGTTTCCGTCCGTCCGGAATTCAGGTGGGCAAGATGCGTGTGCCACTGGGTGTAGTGGGCATCATCTATGAGTCGCGCCCCAATGTAACCTGTGAGGCCGCGAGCCTGTGTCTGAAATCCGGCAATGCGGTGATACTGCGTGGAGGCTCCGAGGCCCTGCATTCCAATCAGGCCATCGCGCGCTGCATCCGTGCAGGCCTGCAGGCCGCTGCCATTACAGAACATGCGGTACAAGTTGTCGCCACCACCGATCGTGCGGCGGTGGGCCGCCTCATCGCCATGCCCGAATATGTCGATGTCATCGTGCCCCGGGGCGGCAAATCCCTGATCGAACGCATCAGCGCCGATGCCCGCGTGCCAGTCATCAAGCATCTGGATGGCAACTGCCACGTCTATATCGACGACAGGGCCGACATCGACAAGGCGTTGCGCATCGCCATCAATGCCAAGACCCATCGCTACGGCACCTGCAATACCATGGAAACCCTGCTGGTGGCCGAAGGCATCGCCGCTGCTGTATTGCCGGCGCTGGGCCGCGCCTATGCGCAGGCTGGCGTGGAATTACGTGGCTGCGAGCGGACACGCGCATTGCTGCCAGATATTCTCCACGCCACAGAGCTCGATTGGGCGACGGAATATCTCGCACCCATTCTTGCCATCAAGGTGGTGAATGACATGGAAGAGGCAATGGACCACATCGCCCGCTTCAGCTCCGCGCATACTGAGGCAATCGTGACCGAAGATTACACACGCGCGCAGCGCTTCCTGCGGGAGGTGGATTCCAGCTCGGTGATGGTCAATGCCTCGACGCGTTTTGCTGACGGTTTCGAATACGGTCTTGGTGCAGAGATCGGCATCTCCACAGACAAGTTGCACGCCCGTGGGCCGGTCGGTCTGGAAGGTCTGACGTCACAGAAATACATCGTCCTCGGCGACGGCCAGATCCGGGAGTGAGATGAACACGCGACGCATCGGCGTGCTGGGTGGCATGTTTGACCCGGTTCACCTCGGGCATCTGCAGGTGGCCTCAGTGGCGCTGGAAGTACTCGCGCTCACGCAATTGCGCATGGTGCCCTGTCATCTGCCCAATCATCGCGGACCGGCGATGGCGTCCGCAGAGGCGCGAATGGAGATGTTGCGTCTGGCCACACAACACGAGCCGCGCATCGTGGTGGACGAGCGGGAGTGCCTGCGCGAGGGCATCTCCTACACCGTCGACACGCTGATGGCGCTGCGGCAGGAATTTCCCACCGCCACGCTGGTACTGGTGCTCGGCGCAGATGCCTTCGCGGGACTGGAGCGCTGGCGGCGCTGGCATGACTTGTTCACGCTTGCGCATGTTTTCATTGCAAGCCGGCCCGGTGAAGAGACTGCGCTGACCCCGGTGCTGGCTGCTGAAGTAAAGGCCAGAACAGTTCACAGTGCCGCGCAGATGTTCGCGTCCACCTGCGGCGCGTGCTTGTTCAGCCAGCATTTGCAGGTGGATATTTCGTCCACGGCCGTGCGTCAGGCCGTGCGCGACAGAGGTGCCACGACGACGCTGTTGCCGCAGAGTGTGCGGGGCTACATCGACGCGCACGCACTTTATACGGGGCAGTCCCCACACGATTTCTGAAACGACGAATGCCCAATCCATTGGAGCGGCCCCTGCCAGTCTCCAGCAACCATGAGGAAAGACCCGGTTTGAATACGCAACAGTTGTCCGCGCTGGCCGTCCACGCGCTCGAAGAAATGAAGGGGCAGAACATAGTCTGTCTGAATGTGCAGAAGCTGACGCCAATGGCCGACTATATGGTCATTGTCACAGGCACGTCGACGACTCATCTGCGCTCCATGGCCGATGAGGTTGTGAAGCAGGCCCGGACCCAGGGCCAGCCAGTGATTGGCGAAGAAGGGCGGCTGCAGGCGGAATGGATTCTGGTAGACCTGGGCGCGGTGATTGTCCACATCATGCTGGCGCGTGCACGAGCACTCTACAGTCTCGAGGATTTGTGGAATTTCGATTCCAGCGCCGCGCAGCTGGCAGCAACCAGAACGGCCAGGGATGAAGATTAATCTTGTCACCGTAGGCAGTCGCATGCCGGCATGGGTGGATGAGGGCGTCGCCGAATACGCGAAACGCTTGCCTCCTGAGTTCGCGCTCAGCGTGACGGACGTCCCGCTCGGCAAACGCGGCAAGGGACAGGATGTTGAGCAGGCCATCCGCAAGGAAGCCGATGCGCTGCTGGCAAGAGTGCGGCCACAGGATCATGTGATTGCGCTCGAAGTCACCGGTCTGCGTCTTAGTACTGAAGCTCTGGCGCAACGGCTGGATGCCATCCGCATGGAAGGGCGCAACATCGTCATGTTTGTTGGCGGGCCGGATGGCCTCGGGCAGAGTGCCCTGCAGCGGGCCGACGAAAAATGGTCGCTCTCGGCGTTAACATTGCCACACCCATTGGTTAGAATCGTCGTCGCTGAGCAGATCTATCGTGCGTGGACCTTGTTGAATGCGCATCCCTATCACCGCGCCTGAACGGTTTGCTGCAACAGGTGCGGATAAAACTTTATCGTGAAATGTTTGTCTCAGTGTGAACCAAGGACAGACTGAAGGGACCATGGCAGAAAAATTCAAGCTGAACGATCATGAGCGCGAGACCCTGATTTTCAACAGGCGCATGATCGTCGCTGGTGTAGTCGTCCTGTTGCTGCTGAGCGGTCTGGCTGCCTGGATGGTGTATCTGCAGGTTTATCGCTACGAGTATTTTGCTGCTCGCTCCGATGGCAATCGCCTGCACTCCCAGTACGTCCCCCCCAACCGTGGTCTGATACTTGACCGCAACGGTGTTCTGCTGGCCGCGAACCGGCCCATCTTCAACCTCACCGTCGTTCGGGAAACAGCCGCCAATCTGGATGTCTCGCTGGATCTGTTGCGATCGGTCATCAATCTCAGCGACGACGACATCGAGCAGTACCGCACGCGGCAGAGTCGTCGAGCAGTGCCCCACACTTCAGTGCCTTTGCGTTACCAGCTCACGGAAGAAGAGATCGCGGAGGTCGCCGTCAATCAGCACATGCTGCCGGGCTTCGCAGTGGAGGCGCAGCTGGTGCGGCATTATCCCTTTGCAGACATGTCGGCGCATGCCATCGGTTATGTCTCCGAGATCAACAAGGACGAGCTGGAGGCGATGTCGCCCGAGCAGGCGGCCAACTACCGCGGCACGCACCAGATCGGCAAGACCGGTGTCGAAAAAACCTACGAAGACATGCTGCACGGCCAGGTGGGTTACGAGACTGTCGAAAAGAACAACCGTGGCCAGGTGATGCGGGTGCTTGATCGTACCGACCCCGTGCCGGGCCGTGACATCGTGCTGCACATGGACAGTCGTTTGCAGGCAGCCGCCGAACGGGCGCTGGGAGACCAGCGAGGCGCCGTTGTTGCCATCGATCCTGCAACCGGCGGCGTGCTGGCGATGGTGAGCAAGCCGGGCTATGACCCGAATCTGTTCGTGACCGGCATCAGCCGGGCGCAGCTCAGTGAGCTGAATCGCTCCGGGCATACTCCGCTGTTCAATCGCGCAACAGCGTCGAGAGTGCCAGGTTCCACTATAAAACCCTTCATCGGCCTGGCGGGTTTGTACAACAAGGTCATCACGCCGGAAACAGTGATTGGCGATCCAGGATACTTCCGCCTTTCGGGCAGGTCACGTCCCTACTATGACTGGACCTGGTGGGTCGACAAGAGCGGACATGGTCCCATTGACCTGCAGCGAGCGATCTACCAGTCCTGCAATACCTATTTCTACCAGCTGGCGGTGGATCTTGGCATCGACCGCATCCACGACTACCTGCTGACGTTCGGATTCGGACAGAACCTTGCCATCGACATCCCGGAGGCCAGCGTCGGCATAGTGCCCTCAGAGGCCTGGAAGCGTGAGAATCGCAACGAGCCCTGGTATGCGGGCGAAACCCCTTACGAGGGCATCGGCAATGGCATATTCCAGGCCACCACCCTGCAGATGGCATCGGCAGCGGCGGCCATCGCCAATCATGGGGTGCTGAAACAGCCGCGAATGCTGCGGGGCACCATCGGCAACGACGGCGAAATTACGGATGTGATCTTCGAGGACACGGCAGCGTCGCGGCAATTGCTGCCATCTCAGGAGCAGATAGAGCTTGTCCGCAATGCCATGGTGGATGTGGTGAACAAACCTTACGATCCGGAGCACCGTCGTCACGAAGGCTCGGCTTACCCTGTGTTGCGGGAAAGCGGTCGTCCGCTGGAATACCCCATGGCGGGCAAATCGGGCACGGCACAGGTTGTGGAATTCCAGGTGGACAGCGCCGGCAATCGCGACAATACCGAAGTGGACGAAAAATTCCGCACGCATGCCATGTTCATTGCCTTCGATGCCTCGGAGAAATCGCGCATCGCCGTGGCCGTGTTCGTGGAGAATGGCGGCGGCGGCGGCAGCGTTGCCTTCCCGGTGGCCCGTGCAGTGCTGGACGCGTATTTGTTGCCAGAACAGCCACAGTACCCGGAAGTCTCGACCCTTGCTTCCGCAGACGACGGGCACGCGCATTGATCATGCGCGCAACAGACACTCACAACAGACGCTTAACAGGACAACGCTCAGGCACACATGGCAACCCGTACCCCCAGCCGTCCACTCGGCAACAGCTTCTATCAACTTTCCACGGGCCGTGGCGAGATCTGGCAGTCGCTGCGCATTGATCCGCCGCTGGTGCTGTCGCTGTTCTGTCTTGCCGTATACGGCCTGATGGTGCTGTTCAGCGCGAGTGGCGAGAATGTCGCGGATGTGCAGCGCCAAGCGGCCGCCATCGTAGTGGCCTTCTTCGTGATGATTGCGGTGGCGCAGCTGGAGGTGGATTTCTTCCGTCGTGGCGCGCCCCTGATGTTTCTCGGTGGCCTGGTGGTGCTGGGTGTCGTGCTGGCGATAGGCTCGGAAGTGAACGGCGCCAAGGCGTGGCTCGATCTGCCAGGGCTGCCCAGTTTCCAGCCATCCGAACTCGAGAAGTTTCTGGTGCCGATGATGCTGGCCTGGTACATGTCCACGCGCTCTCTGCCCCCGAAATTCCGCGACCTGATAGTGTGTGCTGTGATCATTCTGATTCCCGCCGCGTTGATTCTGCTGCAAAACGATACGGGCACTGCGCTGATGGTGATCATGTCCGGCGTCTTCACCGTTCTGCTCGCGGGCCTCAGCTGGAAAATCGTCGTGGCGGGTGGTGTGGCGTTGATGGCAGCGTCACCGGCCTGGTACATCTTTCTGGCGCAGCCGCACCAGAAGAATCGCATCCTGACGTTCTTCGACCCGTACCGCGACCCTACCGGGGCAGGCTACAACATCATTCAGTCACAGATCGCCATCGGTTCGGGCGGCGTGCAGGGCAAAGGCTGGCTGAACGGCGCGCAGTCCCAGCTGGACTTCATCCCGGAGAGCAATACCGACTTCATACTGGCTGTGCTGGCCGAAGAATTCGGTCTTCTGGGCGTGCTGTTCCTGATCTTTCTGTATCTGCTGGTGCTGGCGCGGGGCTTCTACATTGCGTTCACCGCGCAAGACACCTTCAGCCGCCTTCTGGCCGGCAGCATCGTGCTGACTTTCTTTTTCTACGCGTTCGTGAACATGGCCATGGTCTCGGGACTGATGCCTGTGGTCGGGTTGCCACTGCCATTGGTGAGCAAGGGTGGTACGTCGATCGTGACGCTCCTCATAGGCTTTGGCATCCTGATGTCGATACAAACGCACAAACGGGTTTTGCCGCGGTAAGGGATTGATTAAAATGCAATTACAAAGCTCACTTGAGAGTGCCAACGAATGACGGAGTTTCGACTGCAGCGAACAGCCTCCAGCCTGCTGGCGCTTCTGTTGCTGGCCGCCTGCGCCAGCAGCCCGGCGCCGCAATCCACGACGCCCCCCATGTCGGCATCGGATGCCTATCAGGCCAGCCGCTACGGCATCCAGCAGGACCGCGGGCCCTCTGACACCTTTGATCCCGCACAGGTGCGCGAGGTCGTTACCGTCATTCCACCCCGCACCACTGCGGGAAATCGTAGTCCCTATACCGTCAACGGTCGCACTTACCAGATCATGCCCTCGGAAGAGGGCTATCGGGAGAGGGGATTCGC
>CAISYX010000293.1 GCA_903889815.1 uncultured Gammaproteobacteria bacterium | reverse complement strand
TGGCATATGGTCCACTGCCCCTGCGGTAGAAACCACACTTGAGTCTCTTCTCAGTATCCTGCTTGATCAGATCTGCAATCCACGGGCTGCAAGGCCTGCACACTGACGGCCTGGGGTGCATTTCTCGACCCTGCGCATCCTTCTTCAGTTCAATGTCCATGGGCGGAAGTAATGAACCACCCTCGCCGTTCTCATCGATCGGGATCGAACCGAAGACTGCTAAGTGCTCTTTCACAAGTGCAGCGAACTGTAATTGCTGCGCCTTGGTGCCCCTAATGATCGGCATTTCGAACTCGTTCTTATCCACATCGACCCACATATCCTCGCCAATGTCCATGCCCTCCGACTCAGGCTCGAACTGATCCGTGCCAAAGAGCACATCAATCAGCCCAGTACCTTTCAATGTTGCCCAGCCGAGCACCAACTGTGCAGGGCAACTATCAATCACCTGCGGTTCGATCTCGAACTCGAGTCTGCGCGGCACCGGCATCGCAAAAGCCTGCTTGGCGCCATCTCTGCCGGCGACTACAACTGTCACCCGCATACTGCCGTGTGGCTGGATTGTGCCCCCACCCACAACTGTGAGGTGCCCACCGGCATCGCCATAACGCACACCATTCTGCCACAGCAGCTGCGCAAAGGTCGAGTCGACCAGGTCCGGCTCACTCCCGGTGTCCACGAGCACGTCAATGTCTGACAGCTCTGTGCCATTTGGCATGGCCAACCGCAGTTTCACTCGCAGCGTAGCTGGGTCTTTCGAAAGCCCAAGCCCTGAGTTTGTGGTCGCCGGCGTCTCCTGCCTCTGCAACTCCTCACAGTCTGGGTCGCAGGCCATCGGCTCTGGCGGCTGACTGCCCGGCTCTGTCGGCTGACTGCCCGCGGGCCCCACTGTCTGCGGAGCCCCATTCCACCACTGCTCCAGCTGCGCTGGCGCACCTGCGCCGTTCCAGCCACACGCGGTCTGTATGCTCTCTGCCGCGCTGGCTTTCTGCTCACCGCCGCTCATCTGAGTTCGTTTGCGGTCCAGTTCGAGCAGTAACTCGCTTCGCCGCTGCGCAAGCGAGTCAGTCACCTCCCCAACACCTGCCTGAGCGAAGCCTGGGGGCGACTGTCCGGACGGTGTGACCACTGCATGACTGCTGGGTCGCTGCTCTAACAGCGCTGACGCTTGTTGCGCCTCACCACCGCCGTAGCACAACGATTCCGCTAGCTGCGCTGCGTTGTGCGTCGTGGAGTTCACGACTGCCGACTCGGGCATCGACTCCACCCCTAGCGTCACCTGCGCCGCATCAGCCGGTAACCGACCGATCACCAATTGGTCGCGAGCCGTCTGCTCGCTGTGCTGTACATGCATGTCAGTCTGTGATACGTGCGCACTACTTACTGCCGCGGCCAAGACTGCCGCTGGCCAGTTACAAACAACTTCCCCACCCTTGCCGCGGTCGAACTGCGCGTTCTCGTCGACAGCAAGAGCGGGGCACCCTCACTCGTCAGCGTCGGCGCTGCCGTCGGTGATCCGCAGCGGCTTTCTGCACTGATTTTTATAGTGCCCCTTCTCGCCACAGTTGAAGCACTCCACGTCGGCCTTCTTCTTCTTGTTCGGCGTCGGCTCTGCCTCGCCTTTGCCTTCACGCTTGCGCTTGCCAGCTTTGCCGCCCGCCTTGCCGCCAGGCTTGCCGCCCTTTTCGGTCGACTTGCCTGCTTTTCCCTTGCCACCAGTCTGCTCCTTCGCTACCTCGTCTGCAGCCGGGTGGTTCGGCGATTGGCCACGTCCGCGCTGGCCACGCTCCTTGCCGCCTTTCCCACGCCACTGCTGCCGTTGCCGACTCTCGTCATTCGAATTTGAATTGCCGTCACCCCTGGCTGCCAGTGCTCGAATACTCTCAGTACCGACGAATCGGATTGCATTTCGAAATGCATCGTCTTGTTCACATTGCATCGTACGCTGGTTGAGGAACTTGGACGCCGTCTGCCACGTGTGATGGCCACTCTCTGGTTTATTCTGCTGCAACAATGCCCGAATTGGCTCTGGAAGCACCCTAGCGCACGCCGCGAATAGCGCCTTCGGGTCCGCATCGCTCCACGCGTCCGACGTCACGGCTTTCTGCGCCTTGCTGCACGAAAGCGCCCATTTGGACACCTTAACCCGCGTCTTCGTGATTGGGTTGCGGTCCCACTCGACAAATTGCCGGACGGCCTCGTAGACCGAGTCCTGCTGGCTGGTCCCATAATACGAAATGACCGCCTCCAACCACTCGACATGCCATTCACGCTTCTTGGTCAGCATCTCCGCCTCCGTTGAGTCGGGATCGATCGTATCGGGATAGTCATCTGCTGGAGCTCCCGCAATGTCTGCAGTTAGCGCCGCCGACATTTCTCGGACTTCCTCGCTG
>CAISYX010000292.1 GCA_903889815.1 uncultured Gammaproteobacteria bacterium | reverse complement strand
CGTCAATGAGCCGAAAGATCCACATCACCGACGTTGTGCTGCGCGACGGCAATCAGTCGCTGATCGCCACCCGCATGCGCATCGACGACATGCTCCCGGTCTGCGCCGCGATGGACAAGGCGGGGTACTGGTCGCTGGAAGTGTGGGGCGGCGCGACGTTCGATTCCTGTGTGCGCTTTCTGAAGGAAGACCCGTGGGAGCGTTTGCGCACCCTGCGCAAGGCCCTGCCGAACTCGCGTCTGCAGATGTTGCTGCGCGGCCAGAACCTGCTGGGCTATCGCCATTACCCTGACGATGTTGTGGAAGCCTTCGTGCAGAAGTCTGCCGACAATGGCATCGACGTGTTCCGCATCTTCGACGCCCTCAATGACGTGCGCAATCTCAAGACGGCCATCGCCGCCACCGTAAAGGCCGGCAAACATGCCCAGGGCACGCTGTGTTACACCGCCAGCCCGGTGCACACCATTAAGGGCTTTGTGAAACAGGCGAAGCAGATGGTGAAGATGGGCTGCCACAGCATCGCCATCAAGGACATGGCAGGGCTGTTGACGCCCGAGGTCACTTTCGAACTGGTGTCGGCGCTGCGCAAGGAAATCGACCTGCCCCTGTTCCTGCACTCCCACTACACCTCGGGAATGGCGTCCATGTGCCAGCTCAAGGCTGTCGAGGCGGGCATTGACCATCTGGATACCGCCATTTCCTCCTTTGCGGGCGGCACCAGCCATCCGCCCACGGAGACAATGAAGGCCGTGCTGGAAGCCGCGGGCTACAGCACCGGGCTGGACTCGGCGCTGCTGGAAAAAGTGGCCGCGCATTTCCGCGCAGTGCGCCACAAGTACCACCAGTTCGAAAGCGAATACAACGGTGTGGACACCCAGGTGCTGCTCAGCCAGGTGCCCGGCGGCATGATGTCCAACCTGGCCAACCAGCTCAAGGAGCAGGGCGCGCTGGATCGCATTCAGGAAGTGTTCGCCGAGATCCCGCGCGTGCGCAAGGATCTGGGTTATCCACCGCTGGTGACGCCAAGTTCCCAGATCGTTGGCACCCAGGCGGTGCTGAATGTCCTCGCCGGCAAGCGCTACGAGACCATCACCAATGAAGTGAAACGCTATCTGCAGGGCCTCTACGGAGCGGCGCCGGCGGAAGTGGATGCCGAGCTGCGCAAGCGCGCCATCGGTAACGAAGAAGTGGTGGAGTGCCGCCCGGCCGACCTGCTGTCACCCGAGCTGGATGCGCTGCGCGCGAAGATCGGTGACGAGGCAAAGTCGGAAGAAGACGTGCTGACCTATGCCATGTTCCCCGATGTCGGCATGGCCTTCCTGCAGCACCGCAATCGCGGCACGCTCAAGCCCGAAGTGCTGCTGCCGCCGAGTACCGGTGTCAGCGCCGTTGCACCGGTAGCCCATGAATTCAAGATCACCGTGCACGGTGAGACTTACGACATCCACGTCACGGGGGTGAGCCCGTCCAGCGACAACGAACGCCGTTTCTACATGACGGTGGATGGCGAGCCGGAAGAGATCACGCTGGAAACGGCGGGTGCCGCCGCTGCATCGGAAGCCAGACCGGGACGCCGCCCGCGTGCCACGGGCCCGGGCCATGTCACGGCTACAATGCCGGGCAATGTGGTGGACGTGATGGTGAAGGAAGGTCAGTCGGTGAGTGCCGGCGATGCCGTGCTGGTCATCGAAGCCATGAAGATGGAGACCGAAATCAAGGCGCCGGTGTCGGGCACTGTGACAGGTATTTTCGTCAAGAAGGGCGACCGCATCACCCCCGCCGAGACGCTGGTGGACATACAGCAGGGCTGAGGTGGGAGCAAAACTTGCTGTGGGAGCCTGCCCTGACTTGTAGGAGCGGGCTTGCCGGCGAACAGCTTTATGTCGAGCAGCTCCTGAAGTTTCTAGCCGGCGCCGGCCAGCCCCTGTCCCGTTCTGCGGCTGACCCGCATCCATCCCGGATGCCCTCGCATCGCCGGGAGCCACGGTCTCCCGGCTCACTCGGTGCGGGTCTTTAATGCCGCTGAACGGGGCAGGGGCTGTCCGGTGCCTCGTGAGGTGCCAGCGATCAAGTCCACTGCAAGCTGCTCGCGGGCAAGGCCCGCTCCCACAGCAGGGCTCGCTACTTCGGCGCGGTGTTGTTCCCACACCGTAGTGCGCAGCCCACAGAGGCCGGCCTGTCAACCACACACTCGATGTGGGATCATAGCGCCATCCATCCTGTTGTTCTGACCGAGGCACACCATCATGATTGAACCCAATGTGGCCGGAGGTGTGATCGGCGGTGCGCTGATCGGCATCTCCAGCGTCCTGATGCTGTTGCTGCTGGGGCGCATCACCGGCATCGCCGGCATCCTGACCGGCGTCATCACCTGGAACAAGGCAGACGGACTGTCCTGGCGTGCGGCCTTCGTGATCGGGCTGGTGCTCGGTGCCGTGCTGTACCAGATCTTCGTCGGGCCGCTGCCAATGGACATGCAGGCCGGCACCCCCGTGCTGATCATCGCCGGGCTGCTGGTGGGTATGGGCACCCGTCTCGGGTCGGGCTGCACATCCGGTCATGGCGTCTGCGGCATTGCGCGCCGCTCCCCCCGCTCGTTCGCTTCGACAGCCACCTTCATGCTTGTCGCCGTCGCCACTGTCTTTGTCACGAGGCATCTCCTGTCATGAAATCAGCCATCGCAGCCTTGCTTTGCGGCATCATTTTCGGCCTTGGCCTGACCATCTCCGAGATGGTCAATCCCGCCCGGGTCATCGGCTTTCTGGACGTCGCCGGCGAGTGGGACCTCACGCTCATGCTGGTCATGGGCAGCGCCCTCATTGTCACCGTGGTGGGTTTCCCGCTCATCACGCGCAAGGCGCATCCGCTGCTTGCCGAGAAATTTTCCCTGCCCACCAAGACGGAACTGGACATGCCGCTAATCAGCGGCGCCGTGCTGTTCGGCATCGGCTGGGGGCTGGCGGGGCTGTGCCCGGGGCCGGCGCTGGCAGGGCTGGCGTCTCTGGAGCCCGGCGTATTCCTGTTCGTGGCGGCCATGATTGCCGGCCAGTTCATTGGCTTGCGCCTGGAGAGGGTGCTGGCCTGAAGTGCAGCCAGTAGTTGTTCGCGAGCAGGGCTCGCTCCTACAATAAGCGTTCTTGCCCAATCGCCGCTCAGCCAATTCAGGACAACGTTCCATGATCGACAAGAACACCGTCTTTGTGCCCGCCACCGATGCCGTGGTACTGCAGGACTTCGCGCCGCAGCACCACGATCATCACCACTGCGTGGCCGATGCGCTGAAAGCAGCCGAGAAAGTCTGCGCCGAGCGAGGCGAGCGTTTTACCCCGCTGCGTCGCACCGTGTTCGAACTGCTGTGGTCCTCCCACAAGCCTGTGAAGGCCTATGATCTGCTGGCACAGCTGGCCCTGACCCATGAGCGGCCGGCGCCCCCCACGGTGTACCGGGCACTGGATTTTCTGCAGGAGGCGGGGCTCGTGCACAAACTGGAGTCTCTCAACTCCTACATCGGTTGTGGCGAACCTGGCCGCACGCACCAGGGACAGTTCCTGATCTGCGAGAAGTGCGGCGTCGTTGCCGAGCTGGACGACGCTGAGCTGACCTCGCGCATCGACACCAGTGCCCGCAGAATTGGCTTCAAAGTGAACGACGAGACCATCGAAATCAGCGGGCTGTGCCGGGACTGCCAGGGCCCCTTGTAGCCCCGCTCCCACACACAAGAATCCACCCTGGCACTGTTGCCACGCACCCCCTGATTGCAGCTTCGTTGATTCAGCACAAGTTTTTCGTTTTCCAAGCCATTACACTGCAATCCGGCGTCGCATCCGCGGCCCGGCGTTGTGCCTTCTGACAGGCATCGCAGACCATTGCACGGAGACCCGCATGATCCACCGCCGCCATTTTCTTCAGGGCCTGAGTGCCGCCGGACTCCTGCTTGGCAACGCCCGCAATGCGCTCGCGCAGGCCATGAGCCATGGGCGCATTCCCCCCGCGGAAGCAACGCCTGGCTTCGACCCGGATGTCGAGTTGTCCCTGCGCGCCGAAACAGGCACCGCGCAGCTGCTGGACGGCGCGCCGACCGCAGTGTGGCGCTTCAGCGGCAATGTGCTCAAGGGGCCGGCCGATGCGCTGACGTTTCTGGATGGGTCGGGGCATATCCCCGTCATCCGTGTGCGCCGTGGCCAGAAGCTGCGGGTGCATTTCGACAATGCTCTGCCGGAACCGAGCATCGTGCACTGGCATGGTCTGAACATCGTGCAGCGTATGGACGGCCACCCGATGTATGCCATCGACCCGGGCCAGCGTTTCGTCTACGAGTTCGAGGTGGGCAATCGGGCCGGCTCCTACTGGTTCCATCCCCATCCTCACGAGCGCACGTCCTTCCAGGTATATCAAGGCATGCTGGGCCTGTTGCTGATCAGCGACGAGGAAGAGGACGCGGCACAATTGCCCGCCGGCGCGCAGGATGTGGCCCTGGTGATTCAGGACCGCAGCTTCGATGGCGGTAATCAGCTGGTGTATCTGGGCAACGCCCGGCACAACTGGATGATGGGTTTCAGCGGCGAGCGCGTGCTGGTCAACGGCCGGCCGGACTACCGTCGCGAGGTGGTCCGCGGGGCGCAGCGCGTGCGCCTGTTCAACGGCTCGAACGCCACGCTGTACCACCTGCGCTGGAGCAACGGCGCGCCCTTTACGGTGATTGGCTCTGATGGCGGACTGCTGGAGCAGCCGGTGCAGCAGGCAACGCTGACGCTGGGCATCGGCGAGCGTGCCGATGTGTGGATGGACTTCTCCAGCCTGAGCGCGGGTGACACGGTGCAGCTACTGGCCGAATCCTGGTCTCCCTCGCTGCAGCATTTCACGGCAGAGCAGCTGGGCCTGCCGCTGGTGGACGGCGCGCGTCCCATTGCGGCGTTCGTGGCGGCCTCGGCATCCGTCGACTCACTGCCACTGCCCGCGACTCTCAGTCGCTACCCGGCGCTGGCGCTGGACGAGGCTGTGAATGCCGCCGCACCGCGCCGGGTGGAAATTTCCATGATGATGGGCTCGCCGCGCCTGAACGGCCGCAGCTACGGTGCGATGGACGAGGTGGCCGACAGCGATCGCGTCACGCTGGACACGACGGAAGTCTGGGAATTCGCGAACGACGTCAGCATGGGGATGGGGATGGGCATGGGGATGGGCGGCATGATGCAGATGGCGCATCCGATGCACGTGCACAATGTCAGCTTCCGCGTGCTGGGGCGCTCGCGCAAGGGCGCGCAGAGCGATGTCCACCAGCATCTGGCCAGTGGCTTCACCGATTACGGATTGAAGGACGTGGTACTGGTGCTGCCCGGCGAGCGCGTGCAGGTCCTCATGAAATTCGAGAATCACGCCGGGCTTTACCTCTACCACTGCCATATCCTCGAGCACGAAGACCTGGGCATGATGCACAATTTCCTGATTGAAACCTGAAACAGACTGCAACGCACAATCCACAACAAGAAAAGGACCACTGAACATGAAACGACGTGCATTTACGGGGGGCTGCTCACAGGCATGGCCCTCTCTGGAGTGACTTCCCTGAGCTTTGGCGCCAGCGAGCGCTTCAGCATGATCGCCGACCTGGCAGAGTGCTGCAGCTGCGAGATTCCCTGCCCCTGCAATTACGGGCTGCCCACCGAGCTGCGTTGTGACGGCAACCGCCTGATCGAGATCCGCTCCGGGCACTTTGAAGGGGCTGACCTCACCGGCATCCGCTTCATGGTGACCTTCCTGATGGGCAACTGGACGCGCATTCACATCGACGAGTCCATGACCCCTGCTCAGCAGGAAACCTTCGACAAGATGTTCCCGGTGATTTTCGCCGGCTTTGACCGCCTGTCCCGCAGCAAGCACCGTGTGCCGTTCACGGTGGAGCGGGGCACGGACAGGATCCGGTTCACGGTGCCTGAGTCCACAGTGGAGATGAAACTGATGGCGGGACTGGGGGGAGAGAAAATCGTCGTGAACGGGCTGCCGAACCCGGCCTATCACGAGTACGTGCAGTTCATGTCGGTGAACCACCGGCACAGCAGCACGGATGCGACGTGGGAATATGCGGGGACGAACGGCTTCACGAGTGTGATGCGCGTCAGCGGCTGATTTCCCTCTGATTTTGTAGGAGCGGGCTTGCCCGCGAACGCCTGCTCGCGAACTTTGGATTTCGATCCCGGCCCCGGCGGGCGGCGGCGCCGTTCTGCGGCTGACCTGCGG
>CAISYX010000291.1 GCA_903889815.1 uncultured Gammaproteobacteria bacterium | reverse complement strand
GGCTTGACGGCAAGGTGACGTATGCGCTGGAGGGCAGCATCTTCATGGCGGGGGCCACCATGCAGTGGCTGCGTGACGGCCTGAAGTTGTACCACGATGCTGCCGAGACAGAGGCACTGGCGCTGCAATCCGACCAGAATACCCAGGTCATGTTCGTGCCTGCGTTCACCGGACTTGGAGCTCCCTACTGGGACGCTGATGCACGCGGCGCCATCTTCGGCCTGACCCGCGACACCGGCATCAAGGAGCTGGTGAAAGCTGCCCTGCTCTCTGTCTGCTATCAAACCAGGGATTTGCAGAAAGCCATGCAGGCCGACGGGGTGCGACCAGACACCTTGCGGGTTGATGGTGGCATGGCTCGCAATGATTTCGTGCTGCAGAACCTGGCCGATCTGCTGGGCTGTCGCGTGGATCGGCCCAAGGTCACTGAAACCACCGCCCTGGGGGTGGCCTGGCTGGCTGGCCTTCACATGGGGGTACATGAGTCGCTGGAAGGCATCGCCAGTCACTGGCAACTGGACAGATCATTCACGCCACAGAAAGACAAGCCATGGCGCGACGAGCGCTATGCTCTGTGGCAGGATGCCGTGCGCCGCACACGAAGTCGCATCGAATGACTTGCAAGCCTGCGGCCATTGCGAGACATTGCCTCCACAAAGAGAACCGTCGCAATTCAGACGTCAGCAACCACCCAAGAGCAAGGACCATCCCATGAGCGATTCGAATTCCCCTGTCACTTCCAGTTCACCTGCAGCGAGCAAAGCACTGATCGTCTTCGCCTATGCTGCACTCGCCACAGGTCTTGGCCTGGGCGCTTACGCACTGGCCGCATCTCTAGGAGTCTGGGTCGGCCTGTGGGACTTCCGCACTGGCTTCAACATGCTGCGCTTCGTCAACGCCAGTGCGGACTGGGCGGCCTGGATCACGCTGGCTGTCACCGTCGGCATCTTCTTGGGCGCGCGCAAACTGGCGCCTGCATCGGCGAAGCGACTGGCAACTCTGGCGGCAATTGGCTGCGTGGCCAGTGCGCTCGCCTATCTTGTTCCGGAGACTTACCGCGCCCCGGAGGGCACGCCTCCGATTCACGACATCACCACTGACACTGACAATCCACCTGCGTTTGTTGCTGTCGCCCCGCTACGTGCCAACGCACCGAATTCGGTGATTTACGGCGACCAGCCCAACTGGGATGCCACACGCATGGCTGCAGCACAGAAAGAGGCTTATCCGGACATCGTCCCGCAGACATTTACTGAATCCAAAGAAGAGATTTTCAATCGCGTGCTGGCTGCCGTAGACACCTTGGGTTGGGAGCTCGTGGATCAAAACCTGGCTGAAGGACGAGTGGAAGCAACTGATACGACGTTCTGGTTCCGCTTCAAGGATGATGTCATCGTGCTGCTTAGCGAGACTCCGGAAGGAACAGTACTGCAGGCGCGATCAAAGTCACGTGTTGGCGGCAGCGATATCGGCAAGAATGCCAATCGACTGCGGGCACTTTTTGCAGAGCTGCGCTGATCAGCGTCTGTAAAGTCTTCCCATCCTGCGGCGGCTGTGATTCAAGCGTTTGATGAACCACAGTCGCAGCATTGGCACATCAGTCGCCAGCAGCGCAACCCCGAGTGGAATCATCCAGAAGCCCAGAATTGGCAGGAATCCCAGCAGCCCAGCCATTATCAGCACAACCCCCATCAACCCCCTCAGCACAGGCGGCAAATGCCGCTCACCGCGCTTCAGAAACTTGTAGGACGACGCGATCAACCGCCGCTTGCCGGTATGCTTGTTTGCCACTGCCTGCGTCATGTTGACCTGTACCTTTGCAGAACCCGGTTGAGTCTGTCGATTGGAGAGTAGCCTGTGCTATTCTGGCGGCCCGTTCTCAGCATTCCCGCCAGGTGTTCCTTGTCCAGATCCCGCCAGATGTTGCGTTTCAGCCTCATTGCACTGACCGTCCTGACTGTCTCACAGATCGGCAGCTATCTGGTAAATACGCACATCCCACTGGGCACGAGCGTGGAATGGAGTTCCCTCGTCCACTTCACGCACATTCGCAACATGGGGGGAGTATTCGGGATGTTTCAGGGTCATGGCTGGATATTCGGTGCGTTCAGTCTGCTGCTGATCAGCGCACTGGTTGTTTACCTGTGGCGAGGCCGCGAAATCCAGCCCTACGAATACATCTGCTTCGGCTTTGTAGTCGGTGGTGGTGGCAGCAATATTCTTGACCGACTGCTGTACGGCAGCGTGGTCGATTTCATCAATGTCCAACAGATTCCCTATTGGCATTACATTTTCAATACGGCAGATGTGATGGTTCACGTCGGACTTTGGCCAATGCTCTATTTCAGTCTCTTTCCCGGCAATCAAAAACACCCGGACTGAACAGTAGCGACCGCCGCTGACTTCAGGGGTGCTTCAGAGCATAGAACGCATGTGCAGCCTTGAGCGCGCGACCCGCATGGATGTCAGCACCCGCTGCCAGAAGCGTGTCTTCAAGTGCCGAAAGGCACAAGAGAACATTGCGCCGATTGCAGGCATGACCCATCAAGCCAATGCGCCAGACTTTGCCCGCCAGAGTGCCAAGACCGGAACCAATTTCCAGACTGTAATCACGCAACAACGCGGCTCTGATCAGGGCCTCATCAACACCCGTGGGCACCCGCACCGCATTCAGCTGAGGCAGACGAAACGCCTCTTCAACAAGCATCGCCAACCCCATCGCTTCGAGTCCGACGACCAATGCCTTGTGATGATGCAAGTGCCGCGCCCAGGCATTCTCAAGTCCTTCCTCCTCGAGGATCACCAACGCCTCGTGAAGACCATACAAGGCGTTGACGGGCGCTGTGTGGTGATAGCTGCGCCGCGTGCCTGAACCCCAGTAATCCATGATCAGATTCATGTCCAGAAACCAGCTCTGAACCTTTTCAGTGCGGTTTCGAATGCACTGCACGGCTCTGTCACTGAAGGACACTGGAGACAATCCAGGCACACACGATAGACATTTCTGTGACCCTGAGTACACGGCATCGACTCCCCACTGGTCAACCTCAAGGGCTACCCCGCCGAGGGACGTCACAGCGTCAACAACTGACAGGCAATCATGGGCCCGCGCCAATGCGGCAAGCCCGCGTGTATCACTGCAAACGCCTGTAGAGGTTTCTGCGTGGACAAAGGCCAGCAATTTCGCGTCGGGGTGCTCCCGAAGCGCAGTATCTGCCTTGTTGAGGTCAACAGGTTTGCCCCAGTCGTCCTGCACCATGACCGCAATAGCGCCACACCGCTCAACATTCTCCTTCATTCTGCCGCCGAACACGCCGTTCTGGCAGACAATGGCCTTGTCTCCGCGTTGCAGCAGATTGACGAAAACAGCCTCCATACCGGCAGATCCTGGCGCCGAAACTGGCAGTGTCAGCTGATTCGAAGTCTTGAACGCCAACTGTAACAGCGCCTTGATCTCATCCATAAGATCAATGAATCGAGGATCGAGATGCCCGATGGTCGGCCGACTCATGGCTTGCAGTATACGCGGATCAACGTCGGAAGGGCCTGGCCCCATCAGGGTGCGCTGGGGCGGGTGGAAAGACTGCATGATACTGATCTCCCAGAAACGACAAAGCCGAGTAAGACCCGGCTTTGTAGAGATTCAATTGCTTTGAACTCACTCGTCTGAGTCAGCCCCTGGCGCACCGGGACGATCAACGAGTTCTACATACGCCATAGGCGCGTTGTCACCAGGGCGCATACCGCACTTCAGAATACGGATATAACCGCCTGGTCGCTCGTTGTAGCGCGGCCCGAGGGCTGTGAAAAGCTTGCCAACAGCAGCCTTGTCACGCAGACGATTGAAGGCCAGACGACGGTTCGCAACACTGTCGCTCTTGGAAAGAGTGATCAGCGGCTCTGCGACCATTCGCAATTCCTTCGCTTTGATCAGAGTTGTCTTGATGATCTCGTGCTCAACCAGGGAAATAGTCATGTTGCGCAGCATCGCATGGCGATGCGAGCTGTTCCGGCTGAGTTGACGTCCACTTTTACGATGACGCATAGCTTCTAATTCCTATTCTTACCTTAGCACCCGACGGTACTCGGTCACTCTGTGTTTAAAATCTCAGTTTAGTTACGGTCATCTGAACGAAGACTGGACGGTGGCCAGTTCTCCAGACGCAGCCCCAGGGACAGACCACGTGTAGCGAGTACGTCCTTGATCTCTGTCAGCGACTTCTTGCCAAGATTCGGGGTCTTCAGAAGTTCGACTTCAGTGCGCTGAATCAGGTCACCAATGTAGTAAATATCTTCCGCTTTCAGACAATTTGCAGACCGCACTGTCAATTCAAGGTCATCGACTGGACGCAGCAAAATCGGATCAATCTCGTCTTCCGGCTCTTCCGGTGCATTCGCTACCTGGCTTTGCAGATCAACGAATACGGCTAGCTGGTGCTGCAGAATCGTTGCCGCACGGCGTATCGCTTCTTCCGGATCAATTGTGCCATTAGTGCGCAGATCAATGATCAACTTGTCGAGGTCAGTACGTTGCTCAACCCGGGTGCTCTCTACAGAGTAAGACACTGTGGAAACTGGCGTATACGAGGCATCCAGAAACAGACGACCAACGGCACGAGTCTCATCGTCATTGGACACACGAGTGTCCGCAGGCGCGTATCCGCGGCCTTTGCGAACAGTCATTCGCATCTTCAGTTCGCCGCTTTCATTCAGGTTGGCAATAATATGGTCTGGATTCACGATCTCAACATCGTGACCTGCAACGATATCACCTGCGCGAACAGCACCGGTGCCTTTAGCACTCAAAGTCAGAACGGCTTCATCCTGACCATTCAAAATAACCGCTACACCTTTCAAGTTCAGCAGTATCTCAATGACATCTTCCTGAACACCTTCGATGGTGCTGTACTCGTGCACCACACCGTCAATCTCAACTTCTTCTATGGCCGCACCTGGCATGGAGGACAGCAGAATTCTTCTCAGCGCGTTACCCAGCGTATGGCCGAAACCTCGCTCTAGAGGCTCAAGCACCACTTTGGAGTGGTAACGGTCATACTCTTCAACCTTGATCAACTGCGGTGTCAAAAAATCCGACAATGAAATCTGCATGGAATCACCCTTCGCAATTAGTGGCATTACTACTTGGAGTAAAGCTCAACTATCAAGTTTTCGTTAATGTCAGCAGAAAGGTCGGCGCGATCAGGCTTGCGGCTGAACTGGCCTTCCATCTTGTCGCTGTTCACGTTGATCCACTCTACAGGGCTGCGCTGCGCGGCAAGATCCATTGCTGCCTTGATACGCAGTTGTTCCTTGGCCTTGGAGCGCACGGAAATGACATCACCGGGTGATACTTGATATGAAGGGATGTTGATAATGTCGCCATTCACAAGAATCGACTTGTGCGTAACCAGCTGTCGGGATTCGGCGCGAGTAGACCCAAAACCCATCCTGTACACAACGTTGTCGAGACGCGACTCAAGGAGTTGCAGCAAGTTCTCACCGGTTGCGCCCTTTTGACGGGCAGCTTCCTTGTAGTAACCACTGAACTGTTTTTCAAGAACGCCATAAATACGACGGACTTTCTGCTTCTCGCGAAGCTGAACGCCGTAATCAGAGAGCCTGCCTTTGCGAATACCATGCTGACCTGGCGCATTCTCAGTCTTGCACTTGCTATCCAGCGGTCGGACGCCACTCTTCAGAAACAGATCTGTTCCTTCACGTCGGGCGAGCTTGCATTTGGGGCCTAAATAACGGGCCATATATTGTCTCCTATGTTCTTATCTATTGGAGATAAGCCACTAAATTTCATGAATCCTAACAATGTGATGACGAACCGACTGTGCAAGCTTACACACGTCTCTTCTTGGGCGGACGGCAGCCGTTATGGGGCATCGGCGTAACGTCAGTGATATTGCTTACCTTCAGACCACAGCCGTTCAACGCACGGACAGCAGATTCACGACCTGGACCAGGACCGTTGACTTTCACATCAAGATTCTTGAGACCATAAAGCTCTATTGCGGCTTTGCCAGCGCGCTCTGCAGCAACCTGCGCAGCGAATGGCGTGCTCTTGCGCGAACCGCGGAAGCCTGAACCGCCTGAGGTTGCCCAGCTCAGTGCATTGCCCTGACGATCAGTGATAGTCACGATGGTATTGTTGAAAGAAGCATGGATGAACGCGATTCCATCCACTACCGCTTTGCGGGCTTTTTTCTTCACTGCTTTCGCTGCTGCTGGCTTGGCCATAATTTATTCCTGATTCAATTGACTGCTT
>CAISYX010000290.1 GCA_903889815.1 uncultured Gammaproteobacteria bacterium | reverse complement strand
TGACGAAATGACTGACTACAAAAGCACCCTGAACCTGCCGCAGACAGAGTTCCCTATGAAGGCAAGTCTTGCCCAGCGCGAGCCGGAAATGCTGGCACGCTGGCAAAGCATGGACCTCTACACCCGCATCAGGGAAAAGAGTGCGGGCCGGCCCCGTTTCATTCTTCATGATGGCCCGCCCTATGCCAATGGTGAGTTGCATCTGGGTCATGCGGTCAACAAGACGCTCAAGGACATCATCGTCAAGTCGAAGACCCTGGCCGGATTCGACTCACCCTATGTGCCGGGCTGGGACTGCCACGGCCTGCCTATCGAGATCAATGTCGAAAAGAAGCTTGGCAAGGTTGGCAAGAAGGTGTCCTTCGCGGAATTCCGCAAGGCCTGTCGTGAGTATGCCGCCAGGCAGGTCGAGATTCAGAAGGCCGACTTCGTGCGTCTGGGCGTACTCGGCGAGTGGGACAAGCCCTATCTGACCATGGACTTCAAGACCGAGGCGGACACGGTGCGTGCGCTTGGGCGCATCGCGCAGAATGGCCATCTGGTGAAGGGCTACAAGCCTGTGTACTGGAGCGTGGTCGGCGCCTCGGCGCTGGCAGAGGCGGAAGTGGAGTATCAGGACAAGACCTCGTTCGCCATCGACGTGCGGTTTCCTGTGGTCGACAAGGCGGGCTTCCTGGCAGTGTTTGCACGAGTCTCCGAGCAGGCCAGCAAGGCCGTGACGTTTCCAATACTTCAGCAAGATCCTCTGTCCGTCGTGATCTGGACCACCACGCCCTGGACGCTGCCTTCAAACCAGGCCGTCTGTCTGAATGCGGAACTGGACTACGCGCTGGTGGACTGCGAGATCGAGAACGGCCGCGAGACCATTGTCGTCGCTGCCGCCATGGTCGACGAGATCATGAAACGCTATGGCAGCGAGAGCTTCGACGTGCTGGGCACTGCGAAGGGCAAGGCGCTTGAGCTGCAGGCGCTGCAGCACCCCTTCGTGGCCCGGCAGGTACCGGTGATTCTCGGCGAACACGTCACCACGGACGCCGGCACCGGCGCTGTGCATACGGCCCCGGACCATGGTGTGGACGACTTCAATGCGGGTCGGCAATACGGCATCGGCACCCTCAACCTGGTAGATGACGATGGGCTGTTCACGGCGGCTGCCGGTGAGTTCGCCGGCGAACATGTCTACAAGGCGGATGAACGCGTGATCGACGTGCTCAAGCAGCGCGGTGCGCTGGTGGCATTGAAAAAGATCGTGCACAGCTATGCGCATTGCTGGCGCACCAAGACGCCGCTGATCTATCGCGCGACACCCCAGTGGTTCATCAGCATGAACGAGAAGGGGCTGCTGGCGTCGGCGCTGGACGCTACCGCCAAAGTGCAGTGGATCCCGGACTGGGGTCAGGCGCGCATCGATCTCATGCTCAAGGGCAGCCCGGACTGGTGCGTCTCGCGTCAGCGCACCTGGGGCGTTCCCATCACCTTGTTCGTGCACAAGGAAACCCAGGCGCTGCATCCGCGCACGGCCGAACTGATCGAAGAGGTGGCACTGCGCATCGAAAACAGCGGCATCGACGCCTGGTTTGAAATGACAGCAGAGGATCTGCTGGGGGCAGAAGCCGCCGAATACAGCAAGGTCACGGATACGCTGGACGTGTGGTTCGATTCCGGTGTCACCCATTACTCCGTGCTGCAGCAGCGCGAAGGCCTCGGCTTTCCCGCGGATCTGTATCTGGAGGGCTCTGATCAGCATCGCGGCTGGTTCCAGTCGTCCCTGAAGACTTCCATTGCCATGTATGGTGTTGCCCCGTACAGACAGGTCCTCACACACGGCTTCACGGTGGACTCCAAGGGTTACAAGATGTCGAAATCCCTTGGCAACACGATTTCGCCGAAGGAAGTGTTCCAGGAATACGGTGCCGACATTCTGCGCCTCTGGGTGGCTTCCACCGATTTCCGCGGCGAAATGACGGCCTCTACGGAAGTGCTCAAGCGCGTGGCTGACTCCTATCGCCGCATCCGCAACACGGCGCGCTTCCTGCTGTCCAATCTCACCGGCTTCGACCCGGCTCAGAATCTGGTGGCGCCCGCGGACATGATGGCGCTGGACTACTGGATCACCCGGCAGGCGCAGCTGCTGCAGAAGCAGGTCGAGGAAGATTACGCGCAATATCACTTCCTGGGGGTGTATCAGAAAGTGCACAACTTCTGCGTGATCGAACTGGGCAGCTTCTATCTGGATGTGATCAAGGACCGTCAATACACGACGCGGGAGGACTGTCTGGCGCGGCGTTCCACACAGAGTGCCATGTACCACATTGCAGAGATCCTGTGCCGGTTGATCGCGCCGATCACCAGTTTTACGGCGGACGAGATCTGGGCGAGCATTCCCGGCGCGCGCGCCGAATCGGTATTTCTGAGCCTGTTCTCGAACAGTCTGGCCCTGCTGCCCGAGCAGGCGGCCATGGACGACAAATACTGGGAGCAGGTGATGGCGGTGAAGACGGCCGTCAACAAGGAGCTGGAGAAGCAGCGCAATGACAAGCTGATCGGCGCCGCTCTGAGCGCAGAAGTGACGCTGTTCTGCGCGGAGCCCCTGCATGCCATGCTGGCGCGCTTGCAGGACGAGCTGCGTTTCGTACTGATTGTGTCGCAGGCGCAACTGCGTCCGCTTGCAGACGCAGGGGATGCGGCTGGCACGGAGGTTCCCGGGCTGAGTCTGCGTATCACGCCGTCAGCGAATACCAAGTGTGTGCGCTGCTGGCATCACAGCCCCGACATCGGCGTGCACGCCGAACATCCGGAACTGTGCGCGCGCTGCGTTGAGAATATCGCCGGCGCCGGTGAGACGCGTCACTATGCATGAGTCTTTGGTACAGAGCAGAATCGCTGAAGGGGCGCGTGTGACGCTGCACTTTTCCCTGGCCCTTTCCGACGGAACGCTGATCGACAGCAATTTCGACAAGGCGCCAGCGAACTTCGTGATGGGCGACGGCAGTCTCTTGCCTGGCTTCGAAGAGGCCTTGCTGGGCGCTGTGAGCGGACAACTCGTGGACGTTCTTCTGCCGGTCGAGAAAAGCTTCGGTGCCGTCAACGCTGACAATGTGCAGGTCTTGCCGCGTCGCAAGTTTGCAGCCCTGCTGGCCAATTCCACAGACCCAGTGGTGGAAGGCACCGTGCTTTCGTTTGCCGATGCCGGGGGATTCGAGATTCCCGGTGTCGTGAAATCCATCGATGAGGACACGCTGGTTGTGGACTTCAATCACCCGCTGGCGGGTCGCGAGATTCGCTTCAACGCGCACATCCTGGCGGTGCTGCCCCGCGGAGTGCAGGTCATGGAGATACGCTGATGACTGTCGTGCAACATGTTACTCCGTCCCAGACGGGCGCAGTGGCCCAGATCAAGCTCGCCAACCCCCGCGGTTTCTGTGCCGGGGTGGACCGTGCCATTGACATCGTAAACCGGGCGCTCGACATTTACGGCGCTCCCATTTATGTCCGACATGAAGTGGTCCACAACAAGTTTGTGGTGGACACCCTGCGGCAGCGCGGTGCGATCTTCGTGGATGAGCTGGCTGACATTCCATCGCTTGACGCGGCCGGACGTGCCTCGATCGTGGTGTTCAGTGCTCACGGTGTTGCACAGTCCGTAAAGGAAGAAGCTGAGCTGCGCGGCTTCAAGATTTTCGATGCCACCTGCCCCCTGGTCACCAAGGTACATCTGGAGGTCATCAACTTCAGCACAGAAGGGCGTGAGTGTGTCCTGATCGGACACCAGTTCCACCCGGAAGTGGAAGGCACCATGGGTCAGTATGACGACAGCAACGGCGGCCACATCTATCTGGTGGAATCCGTGGAAGACGTACAACGTCTGCAAGTACGTGATGCGAAGCGCCTTTCCTATGTCACTCAGACCACGCTGTCCATGGATGACACCTCGCGCATCATCGATTCGCTGCGCGTGCGCTTTCCTGACATAGAAGGGCCGCGCAAGAAGGATATCTGCTACGCCACGCAGAACCGCCAGGATGCCGTGAAACAACTGGCGCTGGAGTGCCAGCTGCTGCTGGTGGTGGGGTCACCCAACAGCTCCAATTCGAATCGTCTCAAGGAGCTGGCCGAACGGCTCGGCTGCGAGTCTTATCTGATTGACAGTGTCGACGATGTCCAGCCGCAATGGTTCGAGAACAAGACCCGCTTTGGTGTGACAGCCGGCGCCTCAGCGCCGGAGATTCTGGTGCAGCAGGTGGTGGAGCGTTTGCGGCAGATCTGCGGCATGGCACCCGAAGAGCTGGCTGGGGTGGAAGAAAACATCGTCTTCAGCATGCCAAAGGAACTGCGCCGCTGAGTGCGGGTGCGCTGGAACGCCCAGGCGATCACCAGCAGCGAGATCAGCGCAATGGCGATCTTGCGGGAATCATCCTTGTCCTTCTCGTCTGTTTCTCCCGCCATCGTCATGCGCTCTTCTGATGGTCCTTGGTGACACTCAGCCGGGACGACTTTTTCTGCAGGTGCCAGTACATCAGGATCAGGATGCCTCAGAGTCCCGCTTCCATGAGGAAGTCCTGAATGGTGGCATAGATGCGAGTGCGCTCTTCCGCTGTGAAGCGGCCGTGGCCGCCGCCAGGAATGGTCAGCAACTGGTTGCGCACATTCGTGGCCGCCAGCGCCCGGTGCAATTCCACACCGTGGGCATAGGGCACCACGGCATCGGCATCGCCATGAATGCTGAGGATGGGGGGCAGGTCATTGCGGACGTAACGGATCGGCGACAGGCGTTGTGCCAGTGCCGTCGGCTGTGCCACGCCATTGAACCAGCGGGCAGCGTTCTCCGCCATGTTGGGCCCTTGAATCACGTCCTGCACATCGGTCACTCCGAACCAGTTGATGGCTGCTGCCACCAAAGGCGTGGTGCCGTCCGGACAACCCGCTGCAAAGCCTTCACTGTCGGGAATCATTGCCATTGCCAGAGCGAGATGCCCGCCTGCCGACTGGCCGCTGACAACGAGCTTCTGGGTGTCGACGTTGAAGCGCGCTGCCTCAGCGGCGATGGCGCGAAGGGCGCAGAAGCCATCGATGACGGCTGCGGGAGCCGGGGCAGTCCCGCCGAGTCTGTAGCCTACATTCACGACATTCCAGCCCATCTCCAGCCAGGGCAGCAGTGCCAGAATCTGCGCGTTCTTGTTGCCGGCCACCCAGAAGCCACCGTGGAAGAACACTAGCGTGGGCTGCGGAGTGGTCACATCGCGGCGGGAATACACATCCATTGCCAGCTGTGCGCCGCCCTGAGAGGTGTAAGGCACGTCAATGCTGACCTGATAGCGGGTTTCGATTTCAGCGGCGAAATTCGCCGATTCCGTCAATTGCGCCGAGGCTTGCGTAGCGCAGGTGCCAGCGAGCAGGGCCGCCAGAAGGATTGTTAATCTCATGGTGCATTCCTGTTTCAGTATTGTTACATCAAGAAAGGGAAATAAAACTCTGTCTTGCAGAGTTTAGCCTGATTGTAAGGGCGCGGCACAGGGGGTATCGTTTGTTCATATGATATTGATAAAAAGAGCGAAGCCGCAGGCAAATCGCGGGCACTCACCCATCCGCAGGTGGCTACATGTGCAGAGGCTCGGCTATACTCCGCCCATCTCCGCGCGAATTTCAAGATCAACTATCAACAGGGCATTCCCATGGTCATATACGGTGTGGCGCTCCTGGCGGCCTGTCTGCTTGCCGGTTTGTATCTTGGTGAACTGCTCGGTCAATTGCTGGGCGTTCAGGCCAATGTAGGTGGAGTCGGTATTGCGATGCTTATGTTGGTCCTCGCAGGCGGATCTTCGCGCCTGCAGTCTCTGGTGATTGGCGCTTCAGGCGAGGGTGTCAAGTTCTGGAGTGCCATGTATATCCCCATAGTGGTCGCCATGGCAGCGAGCCAGAATGTGGTGGCAGCAGTCAGTGGTGGCATGCTGGCGGTGCTGGCCGGAGTACTCGCCGTACTGGTCAGTTTCGCGCTGGTGCCGGTCCTGAGCAGAATTGGCCCGCAGAGTCCGCCATTGCCCCCGCTGGAAGAGGATCGCTGATGGAGACTCTGCGCTCGGTGGTCCAGGCCAATGGCCTTGTCGTGGCGTTCCTGTGCGTTGGGCTCAGCGTGTGGCTTTCCTACTGGCTGTCGCGTCATTTCACTCGGGGGCGTATTCACGGCTCGGCCATCGCGATCATTCTGGGCTTGCTGGCCGCCTACTTCGCGGGACTGTTCACTGGCGGCTCGCGAGGGGTTGCGGATATCGGTCTGCTGGCGGGCATTGGCCTCATGGGAGGAGGCATGATGCGGGACTTCGGCATCGTGTCCACTGCGTTCGGCGTTCATTTGCAGGAGCTGCGCAAGGCCGGGGTTGTGGGCATTGTGTCCATATTTGCAGGAGTGATCGTCTCCTTCGTCGTCGGTGCCCTGGTGGCATTGGCCTTCGGGTACACCGATGCCGAAAGCATCACTACCATCGGCGCTGGTGCTGTCACCTATATCGTCGGCCCCGTGACAGGCACAGCCATTGGGGCAAGCTCAGACGTCATTGCCTTGGCTGTGGCGGCAGGCGTGGTGAAGTCGATCCTCGTGATGATTGGTACGCCGCTGGTGGCCAGCCGCATTGGTCTGAACAATGCGCAGTCGGCCATGGTATTCGGCGGGCTGATGGGCACAACGAGCGGAGTGGCAGGGGGGCTTGCGGCCACCGATCCGCGTCTGGTGCCCTACGGCGCAATGACAGCCACGTTCTACACTGGAATTGGCTGCCTCATGGGCCCGTCTGTACTTTACTTTATAGTTCGTGCACTCGTCTGAAGAGTAGCAGTTGCCACACAAGGAAAACGCAGGAATGAACAAAGGCAGTCAGCAGCATCCGCGCAGTTTTCCGGCGCTCACGTTCGACAATTCCAGCGTCGCGCTGCATACCGCGGCCGGCGAATGGACGTATTCAGACCTGCACGAAAGGATCAACAAGATGGCGACCGGCTTGCTCGACGGCAAGTCCGATCTGAAGGAAGAGCGCATCGGCGTGCTGATCCCCGGCAGTGTTGATTACGTCACGACCTTGCTCGGTATCTGGCGTGCAGGCGGTATTGCAGTGCCGCTGAATGCCGAAGGTGCGCTGCCGGAAATCGAGCATTCCCTGACCTGCGCGCAGGTCACCCGGCTTGTCGTATGTCTGTCGCTGGATACCGACCAGATTGTGGCCCTGCACATCCTGTGTCATGCCCTCAATATCAAGATGTTGACTGTTGCAGAAACGCTTGCGGATGTTGCGGGCAAGCTGCCAGCCATTGCGCCCGGGCGTCGCGCCATGATCCTGTTCACCAGCGGCACTACCAGCAAGCCCAAAGGCGTGGTGAGTACGCACAAGAATATCCGCGCGCAGGTCACCACCCTCCTCGAGGCCTGGGGCTGGCAGGCGAAGGATTCCATACCGCTGTTCCTGCCGCTGAATCACGTTCACGGCATAGTCAACGTCCTGTGCTGTGGCTTGTGGATCGGGGCACGCGTAGCGGTGTTTCGGCGCTTCGAGATGGATCTGCTCATGACGCAGGTCCGCTTGCGCAAATACACGTTATTCATGGCTGTGCCGACGATTTATGTAAAGATCATTCAGTATCTGGAGAGCCTGGATGCCGGTCGTCGTGAAGCTATCACGTCGGCATTCAAGTCGATGCGTCTGAATGTCAGTGGCTCGGCAGCCTGCCCGGTGAAGCTGTTCAACCAGTGGAAGGCCATGACCGGCCAGACGCTGCTGGAGCGCTACGGCATGACAGAAATCGGCATGGGCCTGTCGAACCCTTACCTCGGCGAGCGTCGTGCGGGCGCCGTCGGTCTTCCCCTCAAAGGGGTGGACGTGGCACTGTTCGATGACGACGGGAAGCTGATCGACAAGGAGGACGTTCCCGGCGAGATCCGCGTGCGTGGCGACAATGTGTTCCTGGAGTACTGGAACAACGCCCAGGCGACCGAGGAAAGCTTTGCCGAAGGCTGGTTCCGCACAGGAGATGTCGCCGTGCGTGAAAAGGGCTACTACCGCATCATGGGCCGCTCGTCCATCGACATCATCAAGTCGGGCGGTTACAAGCTCTCTGCGCTGGAAATAGAAGGCACATTGCTGACTCATGACAAGATTGCAGAGTGTGCCGTGGTGGGTATCGAGGACGAAACCTGGGGCGAAGCCGTCACTGCCTTCGTCGCGCTCAAAGCCGGGCAAACGCTGACCTTGCCCGAGCTCAAGTCCTGGTGCGAGACGCGCATGTCGCCCTACAAGATTCCCAAGAGCCTGTGCCTGATGCAGACGCTTCCGCGCAATGCCATGGGCAAGGTCGTCAAGCCTGACCTGAAACGCCCGGGAATACTTTTGTGATGGCGCAGTGCTTCGACAGTCGCCCCACGCTGGTGGGTGCTACCCTCACCCTGCGTCCGCTGGTAGAGGAGGACTTCGAACCCCTGCATGCTGCCGCTTCGGATCCGCTGCTCTGGGAACAGCATCCGCAGCCTACCCGCTGGCAGCGCGACGTCTTCCGCACAGCGTTCTTTGAAGGGGCACTGGCCAGCGGCAGCGCCTTTGTGGTGCTGGACAATACCCGAGGAGAGGTCATCGGTTCGTCCCGCTATTACGAGTGGAGCCCCGGCACCCGTGAAGTCGCCATCGGCTTTACCTTCCTCGCAAGGCAGTACTGGGGCGGCAGCAGCAATCAGGAAATGAAACACATGATGCTGGACCACGCATTCCGTTGGGCCGACACCGTGTGGTTCCACATTGGCGTGAGCAACTGGCGCTCGCGCCGCGCCATGGAAAAGCTCGGCGGGCGTTTTTCCCATGAAGAAGCCAAAACCCTGTTTGGCATTGAGCATGTCAATGCGTTCTATCGCATCGACAAGCCAGGCAATCTGCCTGTCCGTGGCGACCTCGTCGAGAATTGAGCCCGACGGCTGGCAGGCCGCTCAGTACACATCCTTGTCCAGATTGACCTGCCAGTAACCCACATCCCGCCATGCCCCAAGTTTGTAGCCCACTTCCGCAAAGTGGGCCACCTTGCGCATTCCGAATTTTTCATGCAGGGCCACACTATGGGCATTGGGCAGCGCGATGCAGGCCACCACGGCATGCACGGGGCTCTGTTCGAGAGCCTTGAACAAGGCGCCGTAAAGCGCGGTGCCCAGGCCCCTCGCCAGGGTGTCCGGACGCAGGTAGACCGTGACTTCCACGCTGTGCCGGTAGGCGTAGCGGGCCTTCCATGCAGTGGCGTAAGCATAGCCGGTGATGACACCCCCTTTTTCTGCGACCAGCCAGGGCAGTGCCAGTGCCTGAACGGCATCGATACGGCCGGCCATTTCAACGGCAGTGACGGGCACTTCCTCGAAACTGATGGAGGTGGATTCCACATAGTGGCGGTAAATGTCGGCTATCTGCGGGGCGTCTTCGCGGGTGGCGTTGCGGATCATCGGTACGGCTCGGGACAGGTTTCTGGAACAGGTGTGTGGCGCGTCCACAGTGCGGGTGCGCTGGAATCATCTTAGCGGCTCCCCGCTGTCACTCACAATCACAGATCGGGTGTAAAGCCGCATTTTCCTGGCAGGGCAATTGTGCTGACGGTGGAAACGCTGGATCTCGTCGGGCTCGAAGCCGGAGAGTCGATGTTTGAGCAGATCGCGGCCGGCGGACGTCAGGTTTCTGTCCGCAATGAAAAGAATGCTGAAGTCCGCAAGGGTGTTGGGTATCATCGACCGCGCCGGCCAGGCCAATGGCCCCGCGCACTGCGCAGAACTCAACATGCTTCTTGCAGGCGCTGTGGCCGCGTGCTCAGTCGTGAATGGCGCCAGCGACCCGCTGCGCAAGCCCTGACAACAACGCAAGCATTTTCTCGGACGAGTACACCATCATGATCACTTCTCGATATCTGCGCGTGGTACTGGCAACAACGTTGACACTGTTTTCCAGCCTGGCACTGGCCGCCCCGCAGGGATGGTCCAGGCTGCTGGAGGCGGCCGAGCTCTCCGCCATCCTGCAAAATGCGCCGCAAGTGCGCGTGCTGCACGTGACGGGGGATTACGCAGCCGGGCATATCCCGGGCGCCGTGGCGGCGCCGTACCCGCAGTTCCGTGGCCCTCAGGAGAATCCTGGTCAGCTGCGCGATGTGTCGGAGCTGACGGCCACGGTCCAGACACTGGGCATCAGCGCCGACACGCCCGTGGTGGTGGTGCATCAGGGCTCCAACGCGTCTGACTTTGGTGCCGCGGCGCGTGTGTACTGGACGCTGAAATCCCTGGGCGTTCAGGATCTGGCGATCCTCAATGGTGGATTTGCCGCGTGGACTGGCGCGAATCTGCCCAGCAGCACCGAGGCAAGCACTGTGGCAGCGTCCAGCTTCGCCCCACAGTGGAGCAATGACTGGCGCGCAACGACGGAAGAGATCGAGGCGCTGGTGGCCGAGGGCAGTGCGCGTCTCATCGATGCGCGTCCACAGACTTTCTTCGAGGGCCTGCAGGCCAGTTCCGGGCGTCCTGGCACCATCCGGGGCGCCGGCAATCTGGCCTTCGAGACCTTTTTCGAAGGCAGCCGCGTCAAGCCGCAGGCTCAGGTCAGCAGCATTCTGGCGTCCTATCCGCAGCAGTCCGCCCCCATGACGGTATCGTTCTGCAACACTGGCCATCAGGCTGCAGTGAACTGGTTCATCATGAGCGAACTGCAGAACGTGCCCAACACGCGGCTGTATGCCGAGAGCATGACGGAGTGGAGCCTGGCAGACCGCCCCATGGACAATCAGCCCAGCCGACTCACGCATTACTGGCAGATGACCACGGACTGGGTCGGCACGCTGTTCGGTGCGTGATTCGTGACTCAATCCCTTGTGAATCAAGCCTCTGTGAATCCGGCCCCGCGACGGGCCGGGCTTCTGCTGCTCGCCCTAGGTCTGGTGTTCGGCACCTTTGCCATGGCCGGGCCGCGGGCTGCGCTGCTGATGCTGGTGGGGCTGGGCTTCGGGCTCACTCTTGAAGGCCTGCGTTTCGGCTTCACCGGCCCCTGGCGCACCATCGTCACGGAGCGCGACGGCCGGGGGCTGGTCGCCCAGTTTCTTGCCATCGGCCTGACGGCCGTGTGCGCTTTTCCGCTGCTTGCCTCCTTTCCCACAGAACTCAACGGGGCCCACGCGCCGGTCGGCATCGCCATGATCGTGGCCGCCTTCGTGTTCGGCATGACGATGCAGCTGGTGCTGGGCTGCGGGTCGGGCACCCTGGTCAATGCCGGCAGCGGCAATGCCATCGCGCTGGTGGCCCTGCTCGGTTTCATTGCCGGCAGCTTCTTCGGCACCCTGCATCTGGGCTGGTGGCAGAGCTTCGGTGTCCTGCCGCTTATTACACTGCAGGACCAGTTCGGCAGTGGCGGCGGGCTTGCGGTGACGCTGCTCGGACTTGGCGCCCTGGCAATGCTGGTGCAGCGCCGGGCTGCGCCAGGCAAGCGCCTGCCACCGCGTCGGCTGCTGCTGGCGGCGGCCTTGATTGCCGGACTTGCCGTTCTGAATCTGGTGATTGCCGGGCAGTCCTGGGGCGTTGTCTATGGCCTGGGCCTGTGGGGTGCGAAACTCGCAACCGCCGCAGGGGCTGATCTGGCGGGCAATGCCTTCTGGGGTGCGCCGGCCCACGCCGAGCGCCTGGTGCAGTCTTTGCTGACGGATGTCACCTCCCTGACCAATATCGGCCTGATCGCGGGTGCCTTCGTGGTGATGCGCTGGCGGGCAGAGCCCGATCCGCAGGTGGCGCCGATCACGGCACGCAGCTGGGCCATCGTTCTGGTGGCAGGCGTCGTGCTGGGCTACAGCGCACGGGTGGCACTGGGTTGCAATGTCGGGGCATTCTTCAGTGGGGTGTCCACCGGCAGCCTGCATGGCTGGGTGTGGTTCGTTGCCGCGTTTGGCGGTTCGCTGCTGGGTATCCGGCTGCGCCCCCGCTTGCTGTTGCCGCTGGTGGCCGCCAGCCAGGGAGGAGGGCGCTGATGTCTCTTGCCAATCTTCCAGGCCGTCCGCTGGTGGGCAGTCTCAGCATGGTGTTCGTGCTGGTCTTGCTGCTTGTCGATCATGGGCAGTCACGCCCGATCAACCCTTATCAGGCTCCCGCGCCGGTGGCGCTGGGGTCCGGCGTGGCACCGACTGCCGCCCATTGCACGGCCCCCTGAATCAGCTCTCTTTGCGACCAGCCGCCTCGCGGCCAGCCCGCAGAGAGGCATGGGTGCTGCCGCTGACTTCATTCGCGCTGAGCGGGCAACTGTGCCCCGGCAGCAGGTCGCCTGGCAGTGAAACCATGCCGATCTGCAGGCGATGCAGCGCCAGCACCGGGTTTCTGAAGCGGCCGAACATACGCTTGATCTGATGATAGCGCCCCTCAACCAGCGTCACGCGAGCCAGCGTGTTTTCCAGAATTTCCAGGAGCGCCGGCTGTGTGAGGATGTTCTCGTACTCGAAGTACATGCCTTCTGCGAACGCGTCCACCATGCCCTGGGTCAGGGGCTTTTCCACCCGTACTTCATAGATTTTCTTGACGCCGGCCTCCGGCGCCATCAGCGCCCGCGACCAGCGCCCGTCATTGGTGAGCAGCACCAGACCTGAACTGCCGCGGTCGAGTCTGCCGACCAGATGCAGGCTTTCCCGTACGGGGTGTTCCAGAAGGTCGATGACAGTGGTGTGCAGCGCATCACGCGTGGCACTCAGCACGCCCACAGGTTTGTGCAGCTTCAGATAGACGGGGGAGACAAAAGGCAGGGCGGTACCGTCCACCATCACGCGGGAGAACTGGTCCACCTGCTGGTCGGCCCCGGTGGCCTCTGCGTCGTTGACCCTGATGCGCCCCTGTGCAAGCAGAAGTTTGCTGTCGTGGCGCGCAATCCCGAGACGGGCAAAGAGGTAGCGGTCGAGGCGCTGGGTGTGGGAACTCATGCTGCTGTGGTCATTTTGTGTTTGAACGATTTTTCCAACTGGACAAGTGCCATTCAGAGCGTTACCTTCGGTTCGTCTTATGGGCCAAGTTCCCCGTAAGCTGCATTCGAAAATCCTTTCCCAATATGCTAGTGCTTTCACAGGAGTCAAGAATGAAAAGAAAAACCCTGTATGGCCTGACCTTAGGGGCAATCCTGACCATGGCGGGCAGTCCGTCACAGGTGTTGGCCCAGGCCATGGAATCCGTCGAACCCTTCAAGGTCGGCACCTTCGCTATCAATGACGTGCCGACTGTTGGCCTGGTCGTGCGCAATGACCAGTACATTGTTGATCTCGCCGCCGCCAACCGGGCGCTGGAGCTTCTGCCCCAGTACAGCACCATGCCCATGCCTGACAACATGATCGGGCTGATCGAACAGTACGAGTACGGCCTCAAGTACCGCATCTACGAACTGGTCAACTGGCTGGTGGAAGAAGATCTTCTGGAAGGCAGCGACCTGCGCAATTTCGTGCACCCTGTTGCCTCCGTGGACATCATGGCGCCAATTCAGTACCCCAGCAAGATCATGAACGCCGCCGTGAACTTCTACACCCATGCCTGCGAAGGCTGCAACGACGACGAACTGGCCAGCCGCATCCGCGAGCGTCAGGAGAACCGTGGTGTGCCCTACCTGTTCCTCAAGCCCACCCGCGGTGCCGTGATCGGCGACGGCGAGGACATCATCATGCCGTTCGGCCGCGACCGCATCGAGTGGGAAGTGGAGATGGCGATCGTCTTCGGACGCACTGGCAAGTATGTCTCCGCAACACGTGCGTATGACCACGTGTTCGGCTACATGGTGGCGATGGATATCTCTGACCGAGGTGGCCGTCCGCCAGGTGGCTATGGCGTGACTTCAGACTGGTTCGTCGGCAAGGGCCATGACACCTTTGCACCCCAGGGCCCGTGGATTGTGCCCAAGGAGTTCTTCGGCGACCCCATGGAGCGATTGCACCAGACCCTGGTGATTGACGGCGTGACCGTGCAGGAAGCGCAGGCCGGCGACATGATCCACAACATCCCCGAGCTGATCGAGTACGCCTCGTCCCTGATCACGCTGTTCCCCGGCGACGTGCTGCAGAGCGGCACATCCGGTGGCACTGGCGCAGGACGCGTCGAGCGTGCTTCAGGATCTGGATACCTGATTGACGGTGAGGTGGTCAGTGCCAACATTGAAGGCATTGGTACACTGACCCACACGGTACGGATAGAAACGAGCGTGCCGGATGATCTGTCCGGTTCGCAGTTGCCACCGGTGAGCACTTACCGGGATTGATGATGTGAGGGAGCGGTCCCGCTCGGGGCCGCTCCAGCACGTTCCCCTATCAGGCTAGTCTTGCCCCATTGGGCAAGGGCCGTTCCACCGACGCCAGCACCACGGAGCCATCCGGCTGGTGCAATCCCGTTATCAGACACTCCGACATGAATGGCCCGATCTGCTTGGGCGGAAAATTCACCACGGCCAGCACCTGCCTGCCGATCAGCTCGTCCTTCGTGTACAGCGCCGAGATCTGCGCGCTTGATTTGCGGAGGCCGATCTCCGGACCAAAATCCACCTTCAGCTTGTACGCCGGACGCCGCGCTTCCGGAAAGTCCTCGGCTTCAAGGATGGTGCCGACACGTATGTCGACCTTGAGAAAGTCGTTCCAGTCGATATGTGTCATGGCATTGCAATTTCCTGTTGCTCTCAGCCTTGCCGATGAATGGCGCAGAGCTTGTGGCCGTCCGGATCGCGCACATAGGCCAGGTACATGGCCCCTGTGGCGCCCTGGCGCGGGCCTGGCGGCTCTTCGATAGAGGTGCCGCCATGGGCCACTGCCGTGTCGTGAAAAGCCTGCAACTGTTCCGGAGAGCTGCACTTGAAGCCGATGGTGCTGCCATTGGCAACACTGGCCGGCTCGCCGTTGATGGGCTGGGTGAGACAGAAGGAGCTGCCGTCGTGGCGGTAGAACAGGCGTATGTGTCCGGAAGGGCCGATGTTGCGCACGGGTTCACCGGCGCCGAGCACGCCGAGTACGGCGTCATAAAACTGCTTGGATTTCTCGATGTCGTTCGTGCCGATCATGATGTGGTTGAGCATGGCGGGGTTCCTTGTGGGGCTGTGTTTCAGGTTCCGCGCATCATGCCGGGAAAGCGTCCTGCCGTCACCTGGCCATATCCCTCTCAGGTCGCAACGCCACGTTCAATTGGTCGATGACAAGTGCCCATTCCGCATCTTTCAAATGGTTCTCGAGCAGGAAGGCCTATTGCCGGCGGCTTGCCCAAGCTCGCGCCTCCGTGCTGAGTTGGCCAAGGCGCAAAGACTTGCTTCAGGTGTACAGCGCCGCAACGGCGGTCTTCACGGCCCGGTAGGCGGCCTCGATCAAGGCCGACAATGCGGCCTCGTCTGTCTGCTTCCCAGGCCGCAGTTTCACATGGCGCATGTAGTTGCCCGCGCCCTGCAGAAGTCCCGCCGGGTCTGGCAGTGTGGCGCCCTGAAAAAAGCCCACATTGACGTGGGACGTAAACGCAGCCACATAGGCAAAGGCAGCGCCGCTGATACACGCCGTGGGCTGGTCATCGTGCAGCACTTCGGTGACATCGCTGCCGCACTGATGCATGACGCCGAACCAGTGCTCGGCCAGGTCGCCAAGTGGCCCGTGGTGTGCCTCGAACCACTGGCGAACGGAGGGGTCTTGTGTGGCCGTGTCCTCGAGTGTGAACAATCTGCGCATGGGGCCCCTGGTCAGTATTACAGCATCAAGACACACCCGTGTAGCGACAAGCGTCACCGCCCAGGAGTATCCTGAGCCGGAAACTTGCTGTTCACCCCATTGCCACAGGAGCCTTCATGGACACCAACAACGCGCCTTCGCACAACGCACAAGACACCACCACCGTCTCCCGCCGCACCCTGCTGCAGGGCGCCGCCCTGCTGGCCACCGGTCTCGCTGCCAGCCGTGGCTTGGCTGCGGAACACGACCATGCGGCAATGACCGGCCACATGGCGCTGATCGAAGCCGCGCTGCACTGCAAACGCGACGGTCTGGCCTGCCTGCAGCACCTGCAGGCACTGCTGGTGGCGGGCGACACGTCTCTGGCGAATTGCCTGGCTGGCGTCAACGACATGCTGGCCATCTGCGAGCCATTGATCACGATGGCGTCCAACCATTCGACAAACCTGCCGGCACTGGCCGCCGTGGCAGCGGCCATCAGCGAAGAGTGTGAAGCCGTGTGCCGCACCCACGCGGCAGAGCATGCGCAGTGCGCCACCCTGGCGGACTCCTGCGCGGCATGTGCCCGTGAGTGTGCTGCTGTTGCGGCGTGAGAGACTTGAAGGAAGCCTAGGGGCACGGGCGATTGATGGCGGTCAGGTGGCCCTGGCCGGTTCGCGAGCAGGCGTTTCCAGGCTGTTCGGGCTTGTGGGAGCTTGCTTGCAAGCGAACTGTTCGCGGGCAAGCCCGCTCCCACAAGCCCGCTTCCACATGCTCATCTTCGCCCTCTGCCTCAGCGCCTGCACCCCCACCGCCCAGCCGGCGGACAACGCGTCCGCGCAGTTCTGCGCCTCGCCGCTGATCCGCGTGGACGCCGCCTTTGATGGCGGCAATTTCCACCGCTGTGAATTCCTCTCTGCCGACACCCTGCTGGTCGAGATCCACCCCGAAGACGCCCCGCCCATCAATCCCAGTGCCTGGTACTCCTTCCGCGTAACGCCCGCGCAGAGCACCGCGCTCGCCATCACCCTGCAGGTACAGGACGGCCCGGCGCGCTACTGGCCCTGGGTGAGTGCCGATGGCGAAGACTGGACGCGGCTGCCCGAGTCCCAGGTGCAGCGCGGGCCGGACGAAGGCACGATGCAGATCGCGCTGCCAGCGTTGAGTGCGCCGCTGTGGGTGTCGGCGCAGGAACTGCTGCAGCCGGATGACTACGAAGACTGGTACGCCGCGCTGGAGGCCCGCGTGCCGCTGCAGCGCGAGGAGATCGGCCGCAGTGCCCAGGGACGTCCCCTGACTGTGCTGCGCACCGCGCCCAAGGCCGAAGTGGTCTATCTGCTGGGGCGCCAGCATCCGCCGGAAGTCACTGGCGCGCTGGCCATGCAGCATTTCGTCGACACGGTGTTTGCCGACACGCCCCTGGCGCGGGCCTTTCGCGAGCGCTTTGCGCTGATTCTGCTGCCGCTTCTCAATCCCGACGGCGTGGTGGAAGGCTACTGGCGCCACAACACCGGCGGCGTGGACCTGAACCGCGACTGGGGGCCTTTCACCCAGCCCGAAACCCAGGCCGTGGCGCGCCTGCTGGACGCCGTGGATGCACTGCCGATGCAGCCCCGGCTGATGCTGGACTTCCATTCCACTCAGGAGAGCCGCTTCTACACCCAGGTGGCGGGCGAGCTGCCCGGAGAACAGGACTTCGCCACCGTGTGGCTGGACCGGGCCCGGACGCGCCTGCCGGACTTTCCGTTCCGCCACGATGCGCTGGCGCCTTCCACGCAGCAGAACACCAAGAATTATTTCTTCCGCCGCTACCAGATTCCCGCCATTACCTAAGAGCTGGGGGACGATGTGCCGCGCGAGGCCATCGCTCGCAGCGCCCCGGTGTTTGCCGAGGAGATGATGCGCACCTTGCTTGACCAGTAAGGGAATCCCCAGGCGGCACAAAGCGCCTGGCTTGTCTTGATGGGTGCCGAGGAGGAGAATGCCGCCACTTTCGCGGAAATCGGTCCGCGGACAGCTGCGAGGACATCCCATGAAGGCAAAAGCATTTACGAGAACACTGCTGGCGGGTGCTGCCCTGCTGCTGGCAGGCCAGGCCATGACGGCCGAAAACAGCAAGCAGATTGAAGTGTCCGATGACTCTTTCAACTGCCTCACGGCCATGACGCAAGTCGGCGAATACTTCGTAG
>CAISYX010000289.1 GCA_903889815.1 uncultured Gammaproteobacteria bacterium | reverse complement strand
TAAAACCAAACCTGACACAAGGGCTCGTGCATGAAGCAGAACTACCTCTCCGAAGTGATCTACCAGGTCTTCGCCCTGATCATCTGCGTGATCGTGGTCCACGCCGTGTATATTGCAGTCATTCTGCCCAATGCGGCATTGATTCTGGAGCAGCAGGCCGCGCTGCAGGCTGCCGATGACACCTACGTGGCCGAGCGCTCCATGTACGTCATCCTGCGGGACCTCGAGCAGGAAACCTGCATCATCCTGATGTTCTGGGCACTGTCGATCATCGGGCTCAAGGGCCGTCGCGTGCTGCAGGAACGCGCCCTGCTGGACCGCGAGCTGCTGCAGGTCTCCGAGGGCACCAGCATTCTGCCGGATGATGCCCGGCATTACGCGCGTCCCGTGCAGGCTCTGCCCGACCAGGAGCGTGTCTTCCTGCTGCCCCGTGCGCTGCTCGCCGGCCTGCACCGATTTGGCAGCACCCGCAGCATTCAGGACGCCTCGAACACCATCAAGGACATCTGCAGCGGCGAGTCCGACAGGCTGGACAGCGAACTGAGCATCGTGCGCTACATCGCCTGGGCAATTCCGTCCATCGGCTTCATCGGCACCGTGCGCGGCATCGGCGCGGCGCTGAGTCAGGCGCACCAGGCGGTCAGTGGCGACATTCTTGGCGTGACAGTCAGTCTGGGTGTGGCGTTCAACTCTACATTCGTGGCGCTGGTGACCAGCATTCTGCTGATGTTCCTGCTGCACCAGCTGCTGTTGTTGCAGGACCGCCTGGTGCTCGACACCCAGGGCTATTGTGATGATCATCTGCTGCGCTACCTGCAGGTTCCTGAGAAGGAAGCACTGGAATGACACTTCGCGTTCTCGAACTCAATGATGCCGGGCTGCGCCTGAGTGACGAGTCCGGCGTGCTGCTGAGCAGCCCCGGCTACGCACTCGTGTTGCCGCGCGGCATCGAGTTCGGCGAGCGTGCACGGGGCCAGAGCCGGCTCAATCCGCTGCAATGCTTCAATCAGTTCTGGCACAAACTCAGTCTCGACCCCTTCGCGCGCCCTGTTGGCCACTTCCGTCACAACGCGGATATTGCCTTCTCACACCTGCAGGATCTGGCAGCTACCGCCGAGCTGGCAGGCGATGTCCTGCTGGCAGTCCCGGGCAGTTTTTCGCGGCAGCAGCTTGGCATTCTGCTTGGCCTGTTGAAGCAGAGTCCGCTCAAGGCCGTGGGCATTGTCGACAGCAGCCTGGCGGCCGTGCTCGAGCAGACCAGTCAGGACAACGTGATCCATGCCGATCTGCATCTGCACCAGGTGGTGCTGACGCGCCTGCAGCGCCAGGGCGACGAGATCGTGCGCGAAAACGTGGCGCTGGTGCCCGGGGTGGGCTGGGTGAATCTCAGCGACAGCCTGCTGCAGTTGTTCACCTCGGCGTTCATTCAGCAGTGCCGGTTCAACCCCCAGCACAATGCCGAGTCCGAACAGAAACTCCTGGACGGGCTGCCTGCCTGGCTGCTCGAAGACGGCGAACTGGATACAGCGAACCCGGCCAGTGCAGAGGAAGAGGCGCGCCCCAGCCTGCTGATTCGTCTGGAGCACAACAACACGGTGCATCAGGCCCGGCTGCCCCGCAGCGCGTTGCAGAGCCGGCTGCTGCCCTCGTATCAGAAAGTGTTGCAGCAGATCCTGGCGCTGGACCCGCTGGGCAGCAGCACCTTGCTGGTGTCCGAGCGTCTGCAGGCACTGCCGGGCTTCGTCGACTATCTGCGTGCCCACGTCGGGGACGGCGTGCGCGGGCTTGGCAGTCACGACGAGAATGCCATCGGCCGCGTCTGCCGTCAGTACGGCGAAGCGCTGGTCAGTGCCCCGGAAGCGATTCAATACATCACCCGGCTGCGGGTGGCGGGGCGTCCAGCACAGGCGACACTGCACCATGCCCATGTGCCACTGCCCTCGCATCTGCTGGTGGGACATCAGGCGCGGCGCTTGCGCGACGGCTTGCAGATCTGTCTCTCCGCCACGGGCAATGGCATGCTGCTGCTGAGCCGGCACGATCGCCGTGAGCAGCCGACTGGGGCAAGTCTGGGCGAGATCACCCGGGAAGACGGCCACTTTGCCGTGCACAAGGCCGCCGGGCTGCAGATCAACGGTGTGCCGGTTCACGGCGCCCATCGTCTGGTGCTTGGCGACAGGCTGGGCGCGGCTGGCAGTGACACGACGATCGACGTGATCAGAGTACAGGACGGCGATGAGTAGAAAGCGACGCGGCGCCTTCAGCCCCATGAGCCTGGCCTTCCTCGACGTCATGTCCTGTGGCTTCGGTGCCGTGGTCCTGATATTCCTGATTCTGGACCATCAGATCAGCGAACAGCAGCAGTCCACTGTGACAGACACCTCTGCGGAAGTGCGCCTGCTGGAAGAAGAAATCCGTGTTGGGGAAGAGAACCTCGTGCGCGCCCGCAATATTCTTGCCGAGGTCGATTTCGAAATGGTGGAAGCCCAGGGAATGGCTGACCGCATTCAGGACGAAATAAACAATTTCCTCGATCAGCTGGCTGCGCTGGAGAACACCGTGGCCAGTGAAGAGAGTCTGGAGCGGCTGCGCGCCGACATTCAGTCTCTTGAAGAAGAGCTGTTGCGCCTGCAGGCCAGCGCGGTGGAACAAACGGGTACCAGCGCACGCGCCTTCGTGGGCGAGGGCGACAGGCAATACCTCACCGGCATGTTCCTCGGGGGCAATCGCGTACTGATTCTGGTGGACACCTCCGCCAGCATGCTGGACGAGACGCTGGTCAATATCCTGCGCACGCGCAACATGTCCGAAGACAACAAGCGCAGCGCCGAAAAATGGCAGCGGGCCGTGCGCACCGTGGAATGGATCAGCAGTCAGATGCCGGTAGCCAGTCAGTATCAGGTGTACGGTTTCAACACAGGTGTCACGCCGGCCATCGCAGGAACAGAAGGCTCCTGGCTGGAAGTGGCAGACCGCGACCAGCTCAATGCCACGATGGAAAGCGTACGGCAGTTCGTGCCCGCCAACGGCACCAATCTGGCCGAGGTCTTCCAGGCGGCCGCCCAGCTTTCTCCGCCGCCAGACAACATCTATCTCATCACCGACGGGCTGCCGACGCTTTCTGAGGTGCGCTCGAACGACACCTTGGTGACACCGGCAAAAAGGCTTGAACTTTTCGAGGACGCGGTAGAGTATCTTCCCAACCGCGTCCCCGTGAATGTGATACTTCTGCCCCTGGAAGGAGATCCAAGCGCAACGGCAGCCTACTGGCAACTTGCGCAGATGACCAAAGGTTCGTTCCTCAGTCCCGCCCGAGATTGGCCGTAATGTCCAGACGACGCAGAGACGACTCAGATACAGATGCCTCGAGCGTCGCTTTCCTCGACGTGATCTCCTGCGGCTTCGGGGCGATGATCCTGTTGCTGCTGATTACCGACAGCTCGCCACCGACGTCCGTGGAGTCCGCCGTCGTGCCGCAGGGGATGCCAATTCTCGACCTGCAGCAACAACTGTTCGAGATCCGTGGCGAGACCACGGTGGTAAACCGCGACCTGAATGCCAAGCGTGAGCAACTCTCCGCGTATCAGGAGCGCATCGCCAATCTGCAGCGCGAGCTCTATGCCGTGCAGGGCCGCTACAACAGTTCCACCAGTATCGCTGACGAAGTGGTGGTCGAGGCCCAGCGTCTTGCCAGTGCCAAACAGTCTCTTACCGCCGAAATGGAACGCCTGCTGGGACAGGAGTTCACACGCCGCAACAATCTGGTGGGTGGCATCCCGGTGGACAGCGAATACATCATCTTCGTGATCGACACCTCGGGCAGCATGTTTCAGAACGCCTGGCCCAAACTGCTGCAGACGATCAACGACACGCTGGATGTGTACCCTGAAGTCAAAGGCATCCAGATCATGAACGACATGGGCGACTACATGTTCGATTCCTTCCGGGGCCAGTGGATTCCGGATACGCCGGCGCGGCGCGCCACCATCATGAGCACGCTGCGCAACTGGAACCCGTTCAGCAACAGCAGCCCGGTGGAAGGAGTCACGGCCGCCATCAACACGTATTACCAGCCGGATCACAAGATCAGCATCTATGTGATGGGCGACGACTTCCAGCAGGGCGGTTCCGTCACTCAGGTACTGCGCACGATCGACCGGCTCAATGCCAAGGACGCCAACGGCAATCCGATGGTGCGCATTCATGGCGTGGGATTTCCGGTCATTTTTGCGCTGGAGCCACGCTACCACCAGAGCGTTTACCGCTATGCGAACCTGATGCGCGAGCTGACGCAACGCAATGGTGGTACCTTTGTGGGATTGAACAGTTTCGAATAGACCTTCAACACGACCACGTCGTAAAGAGAGGCACGATGCTCGCAGTCACAGGGAACAACATGATGACAGGCAGACGCTCGGCGAAAGCCGTGATGCTGGCAGGACTGCTCCTGCTGCTGGGAGCCTGCGGGGTCAACTCGCTGGTGGTGGAAGGCAACTATCCCACCCCCGCGGTGCGCAAGATTCCTCTCACGCTGGGCCTCTACTTCGACGAGGACCTGCGCAATTTCCTTTACATTGAATATACGGAGACTGGCCAGGAAGAATACCGGGTGGCCAGCGGTCAGACCCACGTGCAGCTGTTCGGTTCTCTGCTGCCAGCCATGTTCGAGCGCGTGGTAGTGCTGGATTCGATGGACGATGCCAGCGACGCCGGCGTGGATGCGGTGTTTGCTCCCAGCATCGAGGAGTTTCAACTGGCCCTTCCCCAGAAGACACGCCTGGACGCTTATGAGGTGTGGGTGAAGTACAACATGCGTCTGCTTGGCCCGGACGGAGCGTATATCGCGGACTGGGTGCTGACTTCCTACGGCAAGACGCCAACCGAAAACCTGCTGTCTACCGAGGGCGGCATCAACGATGCCACGGTCAGCGCCCTGCGCGATCTGGCCTCGAACTTTACATTGAGTTTCAGCGCCGTTCCCGAAGTGCGGGACTGGCTGGCCAGCAAACAGACCGTGGTGACCAACTAGCATTTGAACCGAGGCATTTATGGATACCAGGCGTGTTGTCCGACAGGGGGTTCCTCTTTGGCTGCTGGTCATGCTGCTGGCAGGGTGCACAACGACCACCGTGGACGAGTTTCGCCAGGGTGAGACAGGCATCGAGTCGCATCAGTCCATCGTCATTCTCGGGCGTCGTCAGGGCAGCACCTACGAGACGCGGGAAGAGTTCGTGAACTGTGTGGGGGATCGCGTGGCCCGTGGTACCGGAGCCATTCGCGTGATTCCGGAGCAGGAATTCGTGGACTCTCTGTTCCCGTGGTTTGAGCCCCGCACTGCGCCGCTGCGCACGAGCGATCTGCAGGCCCTGATGGAAGAGCCGCTGGTGGCTGGGAAGATTCAGGAATATGGCGTGCGTTACATCGTGTGGCTGGACGGCCAGACCGAGACCACCAACCGCACCGGCTCCATCTCCTGCGCCGTGGGTCCGGGCGGTGGCGGCTGCTTCGGCTTCGGTTCGTGGGAAGATGATTCCAATTTTGATGCCCGCGTCTGGGATGTTTCCTCGTTTGCCAACGTCGGCACCATCAGCACCGATGCCACCGGTCAGTCCTATGTGCCGGCGGTGGTCGTGCCCATTCCCCTGATTGCCCGGGTGGAAGCCAATGCCTGCAGCAGCCTTGCAACGCAGCTGCAGCAGTTCGTCAACGGCGATTGATCTTCAAACCAGCAGGTGAACCATGAGCAGTCTTTCCCCTTCCCTACGCGGTGTTCGTGCGCTCAGCTTGGCGCTGGCGGGTCTTGTTGTTCTTCAATCCTGCGCGGTCAATCCGGCCACGGGGCAGGGCAATCTCGTGATGATGTCCGAGAAGCGCGAGCTGGAGATCGGTCTGGAAGAGCACAACAAAGTCATGGAGACCATGGCCGTGGTGCAGGACGCTGACCTGGTGGCCTACGTGAACGAAGTGGGCCAGCGCCTGGCCGCCGCCAGCCACCGCCCCGACCTGACCTATACCTTCACCGTCATCGACAGCCCCGAGATCAACGCCTTCGCGCTGCCGGGCGGTTATGTCTACATCAATCGCGGCTTGATGTCCTTCCTCAACTCCGAGGCTGAACTGGCCGCTGTGCTGGGCCACGAGATCGGCCACATCACGGCGCGGCACGCCGTGCAGCAGCAGTCCAGCGGACGTCTCGCAAACATCGCGGCGGGCGTGGGCGGCATCGTTGCGGCCGTGGCCACGGGCAGTGGCTACATCGGGTCGCAGATCATGGACGTGGGCTCGCTGTG
>CAISYX010000288.1 GCA_903889815.1 uncultured Gammaproteobacteria bacterium | reverse complement strand
TGCTTGACTGCTTCATAAGTCAGCGTGCCAGAACGTGACACAATACCGACTTTGCCCTTCTTGTGTATGTTGCCAGGCATGATGCCTATCTTGGACTCTCCCGGAGTTATCACGCCAGGGCAGTTCGGTCCAATCAGACGCACTCCAAGTTCGTCACATTTGACTTTTACATCGAGCATGTCCAGCGTCGGGATTCCCTCAGTAATGCAAACGATCAACTTGATGCCTGCGAAAGCCGCCTCAAGAATGGAGTCTTTGCAGAATGGCGCTGGAACATAAATTACAGAGGCCTCAGCGCCTGTGTCCTTTACTGCATCCTTTACAGTATTGAATACGGGCAGACCGAGATGAATCTGACCTCCCTTGCCCGGTGTTACTCCGCCGACCATTCTGGTGCCGTACTGAATGGCTTGCTCGGAGTGGAAAGTTCCTTGAGAACCCGTGAAGCCCTGACAAATCACGCGGGTTTCTTTAGTCAACAAAATACTCACTTCACACCCCCTGCTGCCGCTACGACTTTTTCTGCAGCGTCAGTCAGACTGCTTGCAGCAATGATATTCAGCCCGCTGTCACCCAGTACCTTGCGGCCAAGTTCAGCATTGTTTCCTTCCAGACGAACAACAACAGGTACTGTCACGCCGACTTCGGCGACAGCACCAATGATGCCTTCAGCAATCATGTCGCAGCGGACAATGCCACCGAAGATATTGATCAGCACCGCTTGCACGTTCTTGTCGGACAAAATGATCTTGAAAGCTTCTGTGACGCGCTCTTTGGTCGCCCCTCCTCCTACATCGAGGAAGTTGGCTGGTCGCCCACCGTGCAATTGCACGATATCCATGGTGCCCATGGCCAGACCGGCGCCGTTCACCATACAGCCGATGTTTCCATCCAGCGCTACATAGTTCAGTTCCCACTTGGCCGCACGCGCTTCCCGCTCATCATCCTGACTGGGATCGTGCATGGCACGCAGCTTGGGCTGTCGGAACATGGCATTTCCGTCGATATTGATCTTGCCGTCGAGGCAATGCAGGTGCCCCTCACTGGTGATCACCAAAGGATTGATTTCCAGCAGTGCCAGATCCAGGTCCGCAAAAAGTCTGGCCAATCCCAGGAAAAGCTGTGTGAACTGTTTAACCTGCAGGTCATTCAGACCAAGCTTGAAGGCGAGTTCTCGTGCTTGGAATGGCTGAGCGCCACACAAGGGGTCGATGATCGCACGCAGAATTTTCTCGGGAGACTCTTCAGCCACTTTTTCTATTTCAACTCCACCTTCCGTGGATGCCATGAAAACAATGCGTCGTGAAGAGCGGTCGATGACGGCTCCAAGGTAGAGCTCCTGGGCGATGTCGGTGCAGGTTTCCACGAGGATCTTGCTGACTGGCTGGCCATTCGCGTCAGTCTGGTACGTCACCAGATTCTTCCCGAGCCACTTGTCGGCGAATGCTCGGATCTCTTCCTTGCTGGAAACCAGCTTGACGCCGCCTGCCTTGCCCCGACCGCCAGCGTGCACTTGCGCCTTTACGACCCATTTGCTGCCGCCGAGTTTGTCTGCAGCGGCAGCCGCATCCTCGGCATTGTCTACGGCATACCCCTTGGAGACTGGCAGGCCGTACTCGGCAAACAGCTGCTTGGCCTGATACTCATGTAAATTCATTCTGCATCCTCGTGCATCTTGCTTAAGTGAAAAAAAGTCCGCTTCGCCAATCAGCGCTTGCGCTTGTTTACCATGTGCACTGCGTGCCCGTTTACTGCAAGGGCGGCCTCGTGGACCGCTTCAGACAATGCCGGGTGGGAGAACATCGTAAGTCCGATATCCTCTGAGCTTGCGCTGAACTCCATCGCTATCACGATTTGCTGAACAAGATCAGCTGCGCTTGGGCCTATGATATGACACCCCAGCACTCTGTCTGTTTTGGCATCGGCAAGTATCTTGACCATTCCATCCGTATCGTTGGCAGCCATAGCGCGACCGTTGATACTGAAAGGGAAAGTCCCGATATTGTATTCGCGGCCTTCTTGTTGCAGTTGTTGTTCGGTCTTGCCAACCCAGGCAATTTCCGGATGGGTGTAGATGACAAAGGGGACCAGTGAGTAGTTGACCTGAGTTTTCTTGCCAGCAATACGCTCTGCCACCATCACGCCTTCTTCCATGCCTTTATGCGCAAGCATTGGGCCACGAACGATGTCGCCCGCTGCATACACACCGGGAACAGCGGTCGCACAACTGTCGTCCACAACTACAAATCCGCGCTTGTCCAGCTCGACACCTGAACCTGCGTCTACCAGATTCTCGGTCAGCGGACGACGACCTACTGCGACAATCAACTTGTCAAAAACCGCTTCCTGGGGACCGTTAGCGTCTGTATAGCTCACAGTGACGGACTTGGACTTGCCTTTTCCAGTGATCTTGCTACCCGTGACTTTTGCACCGAGCTTGATGATGAGCCCCTGCTTGGTCAGAATTTTCTGGGCTTCCTTGGCAATCTGCGTATCCACGGCAGGCAGGAACGCATCCATGGCTTCCAGAACTGTCACTTCGGCACCAAGACGAGACCAGACACTTCCAAGTTCAAGTCCAATCACGCCTGCGCCAATGACACCCAGTCGCTTCGGAACGCTGCTGAACTCCAGTGCGCCCGTGGAATCCACAATGATGTCATTGTCGATTGGGGTTGGTGGAATGTTGATGGGCACCGATCCGGCCGCAAGGATGATATTGTCCGCAGAAATTTCTTCCGTGGTGCCATCATGCTTGGTAACCAGCACTTTCTTGCCGGCCAGCAGTTTGCCTGTTCCTGCAATGCCTTCCACTTTGTTGGCGCTGAACAGGGACTTTACGCCTTGAGTCAACTGCCCAACAATTTTGGCTTTGCGCGCAATCATGGCCGGAACATCCATGGTGACGTTGTCAGCAGAAATGCCGTGCGTTATGAAGTCCTTATGGGCTTCGGCATACTTGTGAGACGAGTCAAGCAGTGCTTTTGAAGGAATACAGCCAACATTGAGGCAGGTACCGCCGTAAACAGCGTTTCCCTTGTCGTCGTGCCACTTTTCAACGCAGGCAGTCTTGAAGCCGAGCTGTGCACAGCGAATTGCTGCTACATATCCAGCTGGCCCTGCACCAATCACAACGACATCGTATTTATTGCTCATAGAATTACTCACTTTCCATTTAGCGTAATGATTAGATTTCCAGAAGTATTCTGGCAGGATCTTCCAGAAGATCCTTGATAGTCACAAGGAACTGAACAGCTTCTTTACCGTCAATCATGCGGTGATCATATGACAGCGCCAGATACATCATGGGGCGAATCACGACCTGACCATTGACGGCGATTGGCCGTTCCTGAATTTTGTGCATACCGAGAATGGCGGTTTGCGGTGGATTGAGAATCGGAGTTGAAAGTAGCGAGCCGAAAACGCCTCCATTTGAAATAGTGAATGTGCCACCACTCATTTCTTCGATAGACAATTTTCCGTCCTGAGCTTTCATGCCAAATTCGCGAATCTGTGCTTCCACCTGAGCCAGGCTCAAATGATCGGCGTTGCGAAGCACTGGAACGACGAGGCCGCGTGGAGAAGATACGGCAACGCCAATATCCTGGTAACCGTGGTAGACGATGTCACTGCCATCAATTGAAGCATTGACAGCGGGGTAACGCTTCAAGGCTTCCACGCTCGCGCGTACGAAGAAAGACATGAATCCCAAGCGCACCCCATCATGAGACTTTTCAAAGAGGTCCTTGTATTTGTTGCGCAACGCCATGACAGGCGCCATGTCCACTTCATTGAAAGTGGTCAGCATCGCGGTGGACTGACTGGCCTGCAGCAAACGCTCCGCAACTTTTGCGCGCAATCTGCTCATCGGGACCCGTTCTTCCACGCGACCTGTTGACAGGTCAATGCTGCGAGCGGGCGCTGTTGATGCAACAGGCGCCGAAACCGCAGGAACACTTTTTCTGGAGACTGCTTCAAGCACGTCCTCCTTGGTCACTCGTCCATTCTTGCCAGTCCCCTTGATCGTATCAAGGTTGATATCATTCTCTTCCGCGATTTTCTTGGCCGCAGGGCTGAGGATTGGCTCGTCAGCCCCAGCTGCAATCGATTCCGCTTTGACATCGCTCGTTTGCTTTGTCGCTGACGCAGCCGCTGCACCTGCTTCAACAAGTGCAATCAATTCGTTGCTGACAATCGTGTCACCAGTGTTCTTCAAAATTTTCTGGAGTACGCCATCAGCTGGCGAAACCACTTCAATCACAACTTTGTCTG
>CAISYX010000287.1 GCA_903889815.1 uncultured Gammaproteobacteria bacterium | reverse complement strand
TGGACAACGTGGGAATCGAGATCGAAGGGCTCGGCAAGCAGAATGCAGATACGGCGATTCTGCCACCATTGCCGAAGGTGAAGGGCAGCCTGCGCCTGGGTTGGTACAACGGCAACCACAGTGCAGGTGTGTCAGCGAACTACCGCCACAGTGTGCTCTTCGACGACCGTCCCGTGGATCGTTACGGCGATGGCTGGATTGCCATGACTGATCGAACCATCGAAGCGGAAACCATCACCAGTGCGCAGTATGCCTATGTCTTTGACCAGTACTTCGACAGCGAGATCACCTTGAGTGCCGGGGTCACCAACCTGTTCGACATCAGGCCACAGCGCTTTGCTATGATCGGTGGTTACGAGTCGCGTCTGTCCACTCCGTGGGGCAGGCAGGTCTGGGTGTCGCTGGACTGGCAGCCGGGCGCATAGAGTGTGAACAGCTGAAGTTTGCTTGAGTGTTTGGAGTAAAAGGGCCGGCGCATCAGTATGCGTCGGCCCTTTTTGCTTGTTTTTTCGTCGCCCCAGTCTATAGGTTCGTCTCAATCTGTTCTGTTACCGACATTCACAATATGCGGAACAGACGTTTCGTATTCACTGGAAAAAGGAAAAATGCAGTCTAAAAACGGCGTTCAATCAGAGATGTGCAATGCGTAGATTTCCGCTGAACAATCGCGACAAGCTGCGCCACCTGATCCATTCCGCTCTGGCACCATCGCTGTCCATCCCCGTGCTTGTGCACGCTCAGGCGTCCGACGCGACAGACCCCGAGGTCGAGGAAGTCGTGGTGACCGGCTCCTACATCAGGAACAGCGCATTCGCACAGAATTCCCCGGTGGATACGGTCAGCCAGGCCGACCTGTACGACTCAGGTGCGCCCAGCATGTCCAACTACATTCGCGAGCTGACTTACACGCAGAATACCGACGTGGTGGCCAACGTGCTGGCAGGTCAGGACGGTGCGTAGGACTCCGTTGGTGCCAGCTTCAACCTGCGAGGACTGGGCGACAACTCGACGCTCGCCCTGATCGACGGCACGCGCACGCTGTCGTCGGCGGTCTCCGCGTCACTGCCGGAAATCGCCATTGACCGTCTGGAGCTGGTGCTGGACGGAGGCTCCGCCTTGTACGGTTCGGATGCCGTGGCCGGTGTGGTCAACATCATTCCCATGAAGGAATTCGCGGGTATTCGCGTCCGTACTTATTACCAGACCACCGACGAGAAGGGCATGGAGGACACCACCGCCTCGGTGCTTTTCGGACATACGTTCGACAATGGCATTTCCTATGTCGGCGCGTTCGAGAACAAGAAAAAGACGCCGCTGATGCAGTATGAAAGGCCGCGAGAGTGGGAAATGGCCTACGGCACTTCGACGTCGGGCAATCCCGGCACCTTCCGCCGCGTGACGACTCCTGCGCCGGCTGCTGTGCGCCTGTATCAGCGTCATGGCGGAGTGGTCTCCACGGCAGCAAGCAACCGACTGCTGATCGACCCGTCCTGCGGCACCTTCAACGCTGGCTCCCCGGGCCATGGCCAGGGCAAATACAGCACACCCTCGGGGGTGCCGCAACGCACGGCCGCTGGCGTTCTGACCGGCAATTGCCTGTTCGATTACACCAAACAGTTCCAGTACTCCGTGGAAGAAGAGATCTACAACCTCTACAACTCCGTGAGCTACGAGGCCGCCGACTGGCTGCGCCTGAATGCCACGTTGAACAATTCCTACCGCATCGCCAATGGCCGCACGACGTCCACAACGGCCGTTACAGGCAACAACCAGAATGTGTTGTACGTACGTGCCAATCACCCCGCGAACCCCTATGGCTTCGATGTGGTGCCCTGGAACTGGCGTCCAGTCACCGAGTCCTACACACACCGGCCCAGCTATATTGAGGACTCCGGCGGCTCACGCTCCTTCGAGACGCATACCCAGATCAACAGAGTGAAGCTCGCGGCTGAATTTGACCTGTCCGACACCTGGACAGGATACAGCTACTACTCCGCCCAGCAAGGGCGGTCGATGAGTGACTCGTACACTTTGCACCTTGGCAAGTTGCAGCTGGGTCTGGCTGGCCTTGGCGGTCCGAACGGCAACGAATACTGGAACCCCTTCGGCTCGGCGGATCGCCGCTCTCCGTTCTATCGCGAAGGGGTGACCAGCAACTCCAAAGCGATTACGGAATGGCTTTTTGAAGTGGACAAGAACCGGCTTACGCAACGTGAAGAGCTGGATATCTTTGAAACCGTCCTGACTGGAGAGCTTTTCGAGGTGCCGGCAGGAGCAGTGGCGATGGCTGCCGGTTACCAGTGGCGCGATGTGGTGGATGATCGCTTCGCCAACCCGATGGATGCCGCAGGCTGGGACTACAACACCGTGGTCGGTGCGCCGCTGCCAACGGACGATCACTACTTCTCGGCAGTGCGCGCCGCGTTCATAGAGATCGAGTTCCCGATTCTCGAGACACTCGCCGTGCAGGCGGCAGTCCGGCACGAGCAGTTCAAGGACTTCGGTCTGGAAGCCACCACGCCGAAAGTCGCTTTGCGCTGGGAGGCTATCGAAGGCCTTGCGGTTCGAGCATCCTGGGGGGAGAGTTTCCTGGCGCCAAGCCCGGTGCAGGCACGACCCTATGTCCGTGACGAGAACTGTGGCGAAGTCTTCAGCGGACGCGATCCGTTTACCAACAATCTGCTGATTGGCGCAACGACCTGCTCTGCGGGCAACCCTAACCTTGACCCGGAGACTTCTGCAATCAAGAACCTTGGTCTGACCTGGCAGGCTGGCGGCGCACTGGAAGGCTTCGAGATTTCTCTGGATTATCAGGAGATCGAGTACACCGACCGCATCCGCATACTGACCACACAGGACACCGTGACATTCCAGTTCCAGCAGTTCCTGGGCCAGACAGGCATCGCCAACTACGACTCCGCAGTGGGCTCAGCGACGCGTGCGGCGGCCAACGCATGGCTTGCTGACTATGCGACCCGTACAGGCTCGTCAGTGGATCGCCGCGCGGACCAGTCCGTCAGTGCCGTATTCACCCAGGCTCAGAACATCAGCTCGGTGTGGATCGACCTGTTCGATGTGACGGCTACCTACGACTTCCAGACGGATAACTGGGGCTCGTTCTCCACGACAACGCAGACCACCTACTACAAGTCCTTTGACTACCAGGATCTGTTCGGTGGTCGCAAGGAAGCGGTTGGCCTGCAGAACGCCGGCACGGGAATCGTGCCGCCGATGCCGAAGTTCAAGAGCAATGTCCGTATGAACTGGTTCGTGGACAACCAGTCCGCCTCGCTGTCTGCCAACTACTGGCACACGGTGAAGTACGACGACGTGACAGTGGATGCCTATAACGATGGCTGGATTGCCCCTCGCACCATCAAAGGCGAGTTGCGCTTCGATGCCCGCTACTCGATCGTGCTGGATGAGTACTTCGACAGCGAGTTCAACGTGAGCGTGGGGGTCTCCAACCTGTTCGACCAGCGCCCCCAGCGCATGCCCATGCAGGGTGGGTTCGAGACGCGCTTGTCGACACCGTGGGGCCGACAGTTCTGGGCTTCCATTGAATGGACTCCCGGTGCATAGGCACGTTACGAACGCACTGGCGTGCTACCAGTAAGCTTCGAGCGTGATGTGTCCGGTCCTGCCTTCCTCACTGCGCACAAAGCCACGTTGCTGCAGAGCGCTCAGGGCGTCCTGCACCATGCCGGGATTTCCGCACAGCATGAAACGGGAATTCTGAGTCGACATGCCGCGGGCGGCTACCCGCTCCAGCGTGCCATTGCTGATGCTGGCGGGGATATGGCCATGCACGGTGTTCTCGACTTTCTCGCGACTGACGAAGGGCACGAATGTAAAGCGCTCCCCGTACTGTGCCTGCAGTTGTGCCACAACGTCCCCATAGGCCACATCGCTCCACTGGCGCACTGCATACACCAGCACAATGTGTTCAAAACGCTGCCAGGGCTCCGGTGTGCGCAGGAGTGACAGGAATGGGGAGACGCCAGTGCCGGTGGCCAGCAGCCACAAGTCGCGCCCCGGGGGCACCTGATCCAGCGTGAATCGGCCCTCGGGTATCTGCTTCACCCAGACCCGGTCGCCGGGGTGCAGTCGTCCGAGCTCTGCCGACAACTGGCCGTCGAGCTGTGTGTAGAAGAAGAACTCCAGGGGTGTGGTGTCCGGGACGCTCAGAATGGAGTAGGGCTGCGCCACGCGCACGCCACCAATTTCCAGCGCAAGGGAGGTGTACTGCCCGGCTTCAAAAGGCGCCACATCAGCTTCTATGCGCAAAGAAAACAGATTCGGGGTCCAGTGGATGTTGCTGGCGACTAGCCCTTCAATCCACTGCGTGTGTGACTCGACCATCGTGAGACCTGATTACCTGTAAGTATCGGGCGCGCATTGTCGCACATTCCCGGGAAAGCAGTTGGCACTGCGATTGCTTTTTCTGTAGGCTCGGAAGCCAGAATCCTGATACGGTTGCTCAGGTCAACAAGATGATCCCGAGGGGAAAAATATGTTGCGCGCGTGGTTCGAAATCGCTTTGTGGAAACGCATTCTGCTGGCCTTGGTGGCGGGTGTCATAGTCGGCAGTCTGCTGGGTGAGAGTGCGGTTTCCATCAAATGGATCGGCGATCTGTTCGTGCGCCTCATCAGCATGGTGGTGGTGCCCCTGGTCTTCTTTACCCTGGTATCTGGCGTCATTGCGATGGGCGATCCGCAAAAACTGGGGTCGCTTGGCATCAAGACACTGGCCCTGTTCATGATCACCACACTCCTCGCCATCTGCATCGGGATTGCCCTGGCACTGCTGTTGCAACCCGGTGTCGGGGTGGATCTCTCTGCGGCCGTGCCGGGAGACATTCCGGTGCGAGAGTCTGTGTCGATGTCACAGCAAATGATGGACATCGTTCCGCGCAATCCAATTGCAGCGCTTGCGGAAGGCAACGTGCTGTCAGTGATCTTCTTTGCCGTTTTGCTGGGTATTGCCGGACTGGTCATTGGCGAGCGGGCAAAGCCAGTGGCCGATCTGGTCGATGCCGCCTCTGAAATCATGCTCAAGATTACGGGCTGGGTCATGGAAGTGGCCCCCTTCGGCGTTTTCGCGCTGATCGCCTGGGTGGCCGGGACGCAGGGTGTGCTTGCTTTGCTGGATGTCGTGCGTCTCGCCCTGGCGGTGTTTGTCGGCTGTGTGCTGCACGCGGTGCTGGTCTATGGTTCCATGATGAAGTTCCTGGTCCGACTGAGTCCCTTGAACTTTTTTCGCGGCGCCCGGGACGTGACCCTCGTGGGGTTCTCGACATCGTCGAGTTCCGCCACCATGCCTGTCACCTTGTCAGTTGCCGAACGCAATCTGGGCATTCGCCCGGTGGTGGCGACCACTGTCATCCCGCTGGGCGCCACGATCAACATGGATGGCACCGCGCTGTATGTGGGAATCGTGACGATATTTGCAGCACAGGCATTCGGACTGCCGCTGGCATTCGCCGACTATCTGGTCATCGTTGGGGCCACGACGATGGTGTCCATTGGTACCGCAGCCGTGCCGGGTGCGTCATTGTTCCTGATTTCCGCAGTGATGAGTGCCATCGGGCTGACCCCTGAGCAGATTGCCGTCGTCATTGGCTTCATTCTGCCATTCGACC
>CAISYX010000286.1 GCA_903889815.1 uncultured Gammaproteobacteria bacterium | reverse complement strand
GGGTATCTGGATGGGCCGCCGGCTGGCCTGGACGCAGATGCGCTGCAAGAGCCTGCTTGAAGCCCTGGTAGCGTTGCCGTTGGTGCTGCCGCCGACAGTTCTGGGCTTCTATCTGCTCGTGGCGATGGGGGCTGGCTCGCCCGTGGGCCGCGCGTGGGAGTCCCTCTTCGGACAGCAACTGACATTTTCCTTCTCTGGCCTGCTGGTGGCCTCTGTCATCTTCAATCTGCCCTTTGCCATTCAGCCCATGCAGCGAGCGTTTGAGTCCATCGCTCCGGAAGTGCGCGAAGCGGGTCGCTGCTGTGGCCTGTCCCCGTGGCAGATTCTGATCCGCATTGAACTGCCACTGGCATGGCCCGGCATTCTATCGGCGCTGGTACTGACCTTTGCCCACACCCTTGGGGAATTCGGCGTCGTGCTGATGGTCGGGGGCAGCATTCCCGGGGAAACGCGCACCATTGCAATTTCCATCTATGACCGCGTACAGGCCTTCGACAACCAGTCCGCCGGCCTGATGTCGGCCGTGCTGCTGATCATTTCGCTGGCCGCCATCAGCCTGTCCTATTTCGCCACCGCACGCATGACGTCGAGGCCGCCCCATGCGTGAGGGACTCGCACTCAGCCTGCGTCAGGATGGCGCGATTCCCCTGCATGCCGACCTGCACTGTGCGCCGGGAGAAGTGCTCGCACTGGTGGGCCCCTCCGGCAGTGGCAAGACCACCTTGCTGCGCAGCATCGCCGGCCTGCACCAGCCGGCACAGGGCAGCATCCATTGCGATGCGGAGCCCTGGTTCGACAGTGCGCGCAACCTGATTGTGCCGACGCAACAGCGTCGCATCGGCATGGTGTTTCAGAGCTTTGCGCTGTTTCCCCATCTGGATGCTCTGCACAACATTGCTGCCGCCATGCTGGACCTGCCCGTGGCAGAACGTCAGCAACGCGCCCGCCGCTGGCTGGAACGCATGCACCTGCAAGGCCTCGAGCAACGTCTGCCACAGCAACTGTCCGGCGGCCAGCAGCAGCGCGTGGCCGTCGCCAGAGCGCTGGCGCGCGAGCCGAAGATTCTGCTGCTGGACGAACCCTTCTCGGCGGTGGATCGCGCCACCCGCGAAGCACTGTATTACGAGCTGGCGGAACTGCGTGAGGAACTGCGCATGCCAGTGATACTGGTGACCCACGACCTGGACGAGGCAACACTGCTGGCCGACCGAATGTGCATTCTGAATCGCGGTACCATTCTGCAGACCGACACGCCCGATCAACTGCTGCGCGCGCCGGCGAGCGCCGAGGTGGCCAGACTGCTGGGTATGCGCAATCTTTTTTCGGGCACGGTGCGCGAGCATGGCAGCGACCACACCATTCTGGAATGGCAGGGCCAACGCCTGCGGATACGGAAGCAGGAACGTTTTGCGACGGGAGAACGGGTGGCGTGGGCCGTGCCAAGTACGGGGGTGTTGCTGGTGAATGTCAATGCAGGCAATCTGCTTGCACTGGACAATCTGGTGAACGTTCGCGTCACACGCATGCTGTCACTGGGAGAACAATTCCGGGTGACATTGCAGGCCATGAACGACCAGCTCACGATGAACGTCCCGCGTCATGTGGCACAGCGCTATGCTGTGACAGAAGGACAGACGCTGGAGGTGCGCCTGCGCGGCGACCTCGTGCATCTGATGCCCGAGGCGGCCGCGCAGGCCTGAGACTCGCCCGTTCCGGGACCGAGACGAGTTACTCGTCGGCAACCTTGACCAGCTGCTTGCCGAAGTTGCGCCCGCGCAGCAGTCCTCGAAAGTATTCCGGCGCCTTTTCGAGCCCTTCGCCCACCGATTCACGATATTTCAGGCGCCCTTCCTTCACCCACTGCCCCAGCTGCCGGGTAGCTTCCGGCCAGCGCTCGAACCATTCGCTCACCAGGAAGAACCGATGCTCCGGCACCTCTGGCAAATCCTTGAGAATCTGGAACGGCAGGGCTGATTTGCTGATGTCGTCATCGTTGTAATTGGAGACATAGCCACAGATTGGCACTCGGGCCCCTTTGTTGAGAAGCGGGCCGACGGCTCGAGTCACATCGCCGCCCACGTTTTCGAAATAAATGTCGATGCCGCGCGGACAGGCTGCGGCAAGTGCGCTGGCCAGATTCCCTTCGCGATAATCAAGACACTCATCAAAACCCAGTTCCTCTTTCACATAGCGACATTTGTCTGCTCCGCCGGCAATGCCGACTACATGCAGTCCGAGAAGCTTCGCCATCTGCCCCACCACCGAGCCCACTGCACCGGACGCGGCGGCCACGACGAGCGTCTCACCGGCTTGTGGCTTGCCCAGCTCCTGCAACCCGAAATACGCTGTGCGGCCGGGCATGCCAACGACACCGAGATGCGCGGAGAGCGTGCCATTGGCCAGATCCACCTTCATCAGGCGCGGGTCTGTATCGTCGGACACAATCACGCTCTGCCAGCCCTGATGGATGGTAACGTGATCGCCCGGCACAAACCGTGCAGAGCGCGACTGCAGAACCACGCCAGCGGACTCGCCCGGCATCACATCGCCTGGCTGCAGTGGCTTGGCGTAGGACTTCACATCGTTCATGCGGCCGCGCATGTAAGGATCGAGTGACAGCCAGATCACCTTGATCAGGATCTGGCCCTCCTCCAGCTCTGGCACTTCTTCATGCACTGTGCTGAAACAGCTGTCATCCGGTTCTCCGACGGGCCTTCTTGCCATGACGATCTTGGTGTTCTGCATACTCACCCTCTGTGTAATCCAGGGCAGGGAAATCCTGCGCGCAGCACATGTTACTCCAGGCAGACCGCGCTCGTCCGTGCGTCAGACAATTTCTCAGGCAGCTCGCCCGGCATGCTGGGTCGCCGCGCTCAGGGCTCTCAGCGCATCGGCCAGGATGGCCAGACCCTCTTCCCACTCCTGCTGCTCCAGCAGCAGACTCGGGATCAGGCGCAGCACTGCATTGCGCGTCGGCGTGACCAGCAGTCGTCGATCCAGACACAGTGAGGCGAGCGCTGTGACCTGGGCGTCATTGTGCAGTTGCAGCCCGATCAGCAAGCCCTTGCCGCGCACCTCCCGCACCAGCTCAGGATAGCGCTGTGCCAGCAGGTGCAAGTCTGCCAGCGCCCGCAGGCCCAACTGCGCCACGCGTGCGGCGATTTCGTTGTCTACCAGGAATGCCACCACAGCACTGGCGACTGCGCACCCCAATGGATTGCCGCAATAAGTGCCGCCGTGATCCCCTTTGGCCACTCCCGCTGCCACCGCATCACTGACAGCAAAGGCAGCAAACGGGAAGCCACCGGCGATGCCCTTGCCCATGGTAAGGATGTCAGGCTGCACATCGGCATCGTCCACGGCGAAGAAGCTGCCAGTACGGCAGAATCCGGTCTGCACTTCATCGGCAATGAACAAGGCACCGTGCCGGTGGCACAACTGCGCCACGCTCTGCAGATAGCCAGGAGGGGCCACCCGCACGCCGCCCTCGCCTTGAACGGGTTCCAGGATTACCGCCGCAACGTCGTCTCCGATTGCCCTGCGCAGTGCAGCAATGTCGCCATAGGGCACGAAGTCATTGCCGGGCACCTGCGGGCTGAAGCGCGCTCCATTCTCGGGCCCTCCCGACAGCGAGAGTGTGGCCAGCGTACGGCCATGGAAAGAGCTGTTCGCCGCCAGCACCCGCTCGCGGCCGGTGACCTTGCGCGCGAGCTTGACTGCTGCATCATTGGCTTCTGCTCCGCTGTTCGCGAAGAACACACGGTGCAGACCTGCCGGCAGCAATGGCTGCAACTGCTGCAGAAGCTTTGCGCGAACTGGCGAATAGGTGAATCCCGAATTCGGATTCTGCATCAGCTTGCCGGCCTGCTCGGTAATGGCAGCCACGATTGCCGGATGGGAATGGCCCAGGCTGGTGACTCCCCAGCCCGCGGTAAAATCCAGCCACGCACGGCCCTGCTCATCCCACACCCGGGCACCCAGTCCCCGTTCAAAGGCGACAGCTTGTTTCATGCAGACTGTCAGCGCGAGGCTGTCTTCAATCTCGATCGTTTTCATAAGCCCTCCGGCTTTTTTCAAGGCAAAAAAAACCTCCAGGAGTCGGGACGCCTGGAGGTTCTGGTTCGGTGGTTCAGTATTGCTTAGAGAGTCTCAGGCATCTCCGATGAATAGGCGCTGGTCGCGCGCGCACGACGGCGGGCCGCGGCGGAAAGCGCGGCCGGCATGGCAATTGCGAAGAATGTGCTGAGCGTTGTGTTCATGAGATTCCAGACACCGGGTGCGAAATTGCACGGCGGGTTTGAGGCGGGCGAATCTATGTGATCTACTTGGTCAAGTCAACCACCAGTTCAAGGTCTCAGCGGCATGCACACCACGCCTGATTCAGCCGGACACCTTTCTGCGCGCCTGCGACGCAGCGCACTGCTGGCGGTTCTTGCATGCACGTTGCAGAGCAGCCACGCGCTTGCTCAGGATACCAGCGCCGCTGACAGCAGCACGCAGCGTGCCATCGAGCATGTGGCAAAAGTCGCGCAGTACGAGGACGCGATCAATGCATTGCAGAGTGCCCACGGTCCGTTCGACACTCGCCTGCTGGAGCCCTTGCAGGGCCTGATCGACACGCACATCGAGAATGCCAGTTTCGAGCAGGCCTTCGCGCTTCTCGATCAGCAGCTGCAGATACAGCGAATCAATCACGGCCTGTATTCGGCGCAGCAGATTCCCACCATTGAAACCATGCTGGAGTTGCAGTCCAGTGCCGGTGACTGGCAACGCATCAACGAAACTCTGCAGTATCTGAGCTGGCTGTATCAGCGCGATGAATCACTGCCCACCGAGGCCCGGCTGGCAGGACTCAAGAGCGTTGGCGCCTGGCACTTGCGCGCGCTGGGACAGGATGAACGCGCGCGCGAAGCACACCACCTGGTGCGACTCAGCATTCTGGAAGACAAGGCGGCGGCACTCGCAGAGGAGCAGTTTGGTGCCGAAAGCGAAGCGCTGGTGCCCTATCTTTACGACAAGTCAGTGGCGGACCTCTATATCGCGCTGGCGATCATGCTGACGGATGACACCTCTCAGGACCTGATGCTGGAAACTGAAGGTCTGCGCAGCCGTGGCAGCATTGGCAGTGGCGGCGGCGCCGGCCTGGGCGTGTCGGAAGTGGAAGCCCTCTATGGCTCGCGCGCGAGCACAGTGATAGAACGGTCCTTCAAGGCGAACATGGGCGCGAGCTACTCGGAGCTGGAGCGCATCCGCGACGTGTTCGCGGGTACCGGCAACCGCGAAGCGGAAGCGATGGCATTGCTGGCCATGGGCGATTCAGTGCTGATGCGTCAGCAGTTCGAGGATCGCCCGGGCAATTTTGCAGGCATGCGTCGCGGCACTTCGTCGGCTGGCTCGGCCATGATGTCCTACAGTGATGCCATGGCGCTATTCCAGGAGGCGGGCTTGGACAAAGCCCTGATCGACGCCCTCACCCGCTGTCCCGTCCTGCTGCCCGCTACTGTTTTTCACGCCACTGTGACAGCAGCGATGCCTGACTGTGTCCATGTGGCCGAGCCCGTGTCCTATGCACTGGCGGATTACAATCTCATTTCGACTTTGATTCCTGGATTGGAAGGCAAGGCGGAGAGTCCCGAGGGCACTCTGGAAGCGCAATTGCGTTTCAATGTCCGCACCAATGGACAGGTAAGCAACATGGAAGTCGTGACGATCTCGATCGACAACACCCCCAACCGCGTCAAAGTGCGCAAGCTGACCGAGCTGATGCAGTTCAGGCCAGCCATGCGAGACGGAACGCCTGTGCGCGCCGAGAACGTCCAGATTACCGTGCGAATCCCTGCCGCACGGGAATGAAACGGCTCGGAACGTTCAGTCCCGACGCCGCGTTTCCAGAACCACCCCTGCATCGATCAAAACCTGCACCTGATCGGCATTCAGCCCGTACTCCTCAAGAATTTCCCGCGAATGCTGGCCGAAACGAGGAGGCAGCCGGCGCAAGCTGCCAGGTGTGCGCGAGAACTTGATGGGGGTGCCCGTCATTCTGTACCAGCCTTCCTCCAGGTTTATGCCCCGATGCTGCGTATGTGGATGCGCCACCACTTGCGCGGTGTCATGGATCGGACCGGCCGGCAGTCCCGCCTCCAGCAGCCGGTTGCACAGAGCGGCGCCGTCGATCTTCATCAGGCGGGATTCAAGTTCAGCTTTCAAATCGGCGCGGTGCGTCACGCGATCAATGTTCTTCACGAAGCGCACGTCGGTAGCCAGCTCCGGGCAACCCAACAGCTCAGACAATTTCGCAAAGGCCGCGTCATTGCCCGCGCCGATGAAAATGTCGACGGTGCGGGTTCGGTAGGTGTCATAGGGACTGATGTTGGGGTGAGCATTGCCAGTGGCGACCGGCACCTTGCCAGACAACTTGTAATTGACAATATGCGGGTGCATCAGAGCAACGGCACAGTCATACAGTGTCATGTCGATGAACTGTCCCAGGCCCGAGCGCTCCCGTTCCGCAAGAGCCATCAGGATCGCCACTGCAGAATAAAGCCCGGTACCCATATCCACCATCGCCACCCCAAGCCGCGTCGGCTTGCCTCCGGCTTCGCCATTGACGCTGAACCAGCCCGCCATCGCCTGCACGATGGCGTCGTAGCCGGGGTAGCCCCCAAGGGGGCCATCGGCCCCGAAGCCACTGATACGGCAGTGGATGAGGCGAGGGAATCGCGCGCGCAACACCTCTTCATAGCCAAGGCCCCATTTCTCCATCGAGCCTGGCTTGAAATTCTCCAGCAGGATGTCTGCGCCCTCCAGGAGACGCAGCAGTAAATCGCGCCCCTCCGGCATTGTCAGATCCAGCCCCAGTGAGCGTTTGTTGCGATTGACGCCAATGTAGTAAGCCGCATCGCCTTCATGAAAGGGCGGGCCCCAAGCGCGCGTCTCGTCTCCGCGAGGAGGCTCGATCTTGAGCACTTCGGCGCCGTGATCGGCCAGCACCTGGGAGCAATACGGCCCTCCCAGCACCCGTGACAGATCGATGATCTTCTTGCCACTCAAGGCACTGCCTGTCGGTACCGACTTCATCTAAGCGCCTGTTCTCGAGAAGCCTGCAACAGGGCAGGCAGGAAGAATTCCGCCACCAGCAATGGCTGACCGTGGAGGTAAAACAGGGAACGCCGGCCCCAGCCAGCAGCGGACTGTGTCAGCTCCAGCTGATAGCGGCGCAGGGTCGGGTCACGAAACAGAAACTCACCAAGGGGACGTTCGTTCAGGCTGCGCAGACGTTTGAGCGGGCCCTGCATGCTGCTGACGGGAATCAGTGAGTGGGCCGCCACCCAGGGCGTATCGCCACATTGCAGCAGCACCTTGCGCGACCACATACGCTGGCGGACCACGTGAGGCTCGAAGCACTGCAGCAGCGACGGAGAGGTCTGTCGAATCCAGCACTCGTTCAGCACACGGACGTTGAATTGACTGCCGGCCAGGGCCTTGAGGCGGGAGGTCAGTGATCCAGGATCAAGCAACCAGGACTGCAACACGGGCAGCGGACGGGGAACGACCTGCACGGCAGGCTTCCAAACCAAGCCGGAAGCTGCCAGACCGGGCCAGGATTGCAGAAAAGCGTCGTTCAATGCACACCGTCCATTGAAGCCCTGAGGGGGCATGGGTTTGATTGGCCTTTGCAAACGAAAACCCCCGGAGCCGTGAAGCCCCGGGGGTCAGTATGGCGTACTGCCTGGGCGATCAACGCTGCTCGAAACGCTCGAACGTGGTCGTGATCACACTTTCCACACGACGGTTCTGCGCGCGGCCATCGGCCGTGTCATTGCTCGCCACCGGACGGGCCTCGCCGAAGCCCTGTGCTCGCACACGGTTGGCGGCGATGCCGAACTGATCAATCAGCGCCTGGCGCACGGCGTCCACACGACGCTGGGACAGACTCTGGTTGTACTCGTCGGTGCCCATGGAGTCAGTGTGACCTTCCAGAGCCGCAACGGTATCAGGGTGCTCGCGCAGGAAATCGGCCACTTCCTGAATCTCGTCGTTGTACTCTGCCTTCACGATGGACTGGTCGAAGTCGAACTGCACGTTCAGCGTGATGCGCGCCACTTCCTGAACCGGGATGGAGCAGCCACGGGAATCAACGCGGTGCGTGCTCGGGGTATCCGGGCAGGCATCGCTGCCGTCGAGCACGCCGTCACGATCGGCATCAGCGGGCGCTGCAACCGGTGCTGCTGCGACGGGCGCTGCAGGTCGGGCCGGCCCACCGAAACTGTATACCAGAGCCATATCGACGCCGTAGTCATGCATGTGCTCGTCCATGCCCCAGAACTTGCGGAATGCAGTACGCAATGCCAGGTTTTCATTGATCTGGTAATTCACGCCGACGCCGGCATCCCAGACCGTCTCTTCATTCTGCGAAAAGTCATTGTGTCCGGCGCCACCCACGATGAACGGGGTGAATGTGCCAAGCTGTCGCTCGAAACTGTATAAAAGGTCGAAGCGGTACTGGAAAAGATCTTCATCCGGCCCGGTTCCGTCGAGGTCCATGTCAAACACATTGATCTCACCGCTCAGCCGATTGGTGAAGTCGTATCCCAGCCCGAGTGTGAAGCCGGTTTCGTTGTCGAGCATGCGATCTGCGTCGAAATCAAGCCACTGCAGTCCCGGCGCAATATAGAACTGGCCTTCGTCTGCTACTGCTGCTCCTGCGCCAAGCGTCAGGGCGCCAGTCGCCAGCATCAATCGCACTGCAGTTTTGCAAGTCATTTTCATGGTATCTCCTTTGGTGCGCCCAAGTGTCGAAAAGCGCGAGCATTATAGCCCGGGTCAGGTAACGTTCTGCAGCAAAAAGTGACAGCTTTTCATCGATTCACCGATTTTTGCCAACGATTATGTCGCGCAACCCATCCGCAAAGAGACCACTGAAATACACTGGCTGCGAAAAACACTGTCAGAATCGCTAATGGCGGCAACTGTCAAAAATCTGTCATTTTAGTGACGCAAGACTGCAACATACGAGGACTAGGATCTCGCCTGTAAAACGTCGTCAACGCGATCCTCTCATTCCGAGAATGGACTACAGGAGTCATCATGACCTTCACACGCAAATCCCTTTTCTCTGCCGTCAGCGCCGTGGCGCTCGGCTTCGCTGCCCTGTCTGTGCAGGCGCAACCGGCACTGACTGCGGCTACTGCCAGCGGCGCAGCCACAACGGCAAGCTTCACTGGTGGCGCGACCATCAACAATGGTTCCTCTTATACAGCCGCTGCTGCAAGCAGTGCTGCCGTAGACGTCATGGGCACCATCAAGGTAGCCACGGCAGACGTCGGCAAGAAGGGCGCACTGGTTGCCCTGGTGCAGATCCCCAACATGGGCGTGTACCAGATGGTAACAGGTGGGTTCTTCCTGCCGTGGAATGGCCAGGTAAGCAGTCTGCAGCCCTTCGCTGTGAAGACTCTGGCAGCCCAGGAATCCGTAACAGTGCTGAACGACCTGATTGGTGCAAATTCCGGTCTGGCAGGAATGAGCTTCCAGGTGTTCTTCGGTTACTACACCAACGACAATGTGAGCACGCTGGCCTACACAGGCAGCCCGATCTCCTTCTCCATCGCAGCCAAGCCTGCTGCGGGATGCCCGACCAACAGCACGCTGTCCACTGGCGGCACCTTCGATGGCAAGCCGGTCTGCGTGTTGACGGGCACCATCACCAGCAACACCCACCTGAATGCCAACAATGTTTACCTGCTCAACGGCGCGGTATTCATCGGCAATGACAACGCCAACTCTGCCACGCTGACGATCGATGCTGGCGTCAAGGTAATCAGCCCGGTTGGCCTGAACTTCCTGGTCATCCGTCGTGGCTCCAAGATCGAAGCTCTGGGCAGTGAAGCCGCTCCGATCATCTTCACCTACGACGGCGACGCGACAGCAACCGCAACGACCACTGGTCGCTGGGGCGGCATCATCATCAACGGCAAGGCGCCGGTGAACGGTTGTGCCGCAGGCACCGTCCTGTGTGAACTGGAAGGCGAAGGCTCTACCGGCAAGTACGGTGGCAACACGCCGACAGACAGCAGCGGCACCCTGAACTACGTGATCGTGAAATACCCAGGCCAGAACATCACTGAAACCAACGAGCTGAACGGCATCGCCTTCCAGGGCGTGGGCAGTGGCACAGCAGTCGACTACGTGCAGGTGCATGGCAGCTCGGACGACGGCGTGGAATTCTTCGGCGGCACCGTAAACGCGAAGCACCTGGTTCTGACCAGCAATGAAGACGATTCCTTCGACTGGACCTTCGGCTACCAGGGCAAATCGCAGCATGTAGTCATCAAGCAGCGTACTGGTTTCGGCGACCGCGGCATCGAAGCTGACAACAACGAGTTTGCCCATGATTCACTGCCCCGCTCCAAGCCTACACTGGTAAACTTCACGCTGATCGGTCGTGGCGCAGGGGGTCGCGGCATGGAACTGCGTCGCGGCACTGGCGCGAACATCCACAACGCCGTTGTGACGAACTTTGCCAACTACTGCCTGGATGTGAACGACACGGCTACTTTCACAAACGCAGGTACCTCTGCGACGGCACTGACCGGCAACCTGACCATGACTGGCTCACGTTTCGACTGCACAATCCCGTTTGCTCTTTCAAGCACCGAGCCTTGGCTGCTGGCTGACTGGTTCGCTGGCCAGGCACGGAACGCGACAGGAACGGCTGACCTGACAGGCTTCGTCAACGGCCCGCTCATCAATGCCGTTACAGCCAGCACGTTCACTGACACCTTCTACGACAACGTCAGCCACATCGGCGCGGTCAAGGACCAGGCCAGTGACTGGACAGCCAAGTGGATCTTCCGCGACTGATTCTCACGCGCAAGTAACAGCTTGAGCAAAAGGGGCGCCATTGGCGCCCCTTTTCATTGGACCAGCAGGAACTTCTGTTCCATTTTTTTATGACTTATCCCCGCCGTTCACGATATTGAAATATTTCTGTCACGTTGCGGCACTACACTGAGCGCACTCGAAACAACCACCCTTTTTCTGGAATTCACATCATGATCAAGCGCGCTCTTCCTGCGGCCATCGCCATGGCCCTGAGCACTACGCCCGTCCTGGCCCAGGACCCCGCCGCTGCAGCAGCCACTCCGCAGATCGAAGAGATCTCCGTCATCGGCCGCTTTGTGCCCGATGAAAAGCGCAGCACCTCGGCGCTGTCCAGCGTGCTGACCAATGAAGAATTCTCACGCTCCGGCGACACCAACATTGCCGAAGGCCTCAAGCGCGTAGCGGGCCTCAGCCTGGTGGGCGGCAAATTCGTCTATGTGCGCGGCCTTGGTGAGCGTTACTCATCTGCTCTGCTGAACGGATCCAGCATCCCCAGCCCGGAGCCACTGAACCGTGTTGTACCGCTGGACCTGTTTCCCAACGCAATCATGGAAAGTGTGGTGGTGCAGAAGACCTATTCCGCACAGTTTCCCAGCGAATTCGGCGGCGGCGTGCTGCAGATGCGCACCAAGAGCAGCAGTGATGAGTTCTTTTTCAACATCGCCAGCTCTGTCGCCATGACGGAAGGGACTGCCTTCACGAAAGGCACGCAGGCGGCCAGTGGCGGCAAGGACTGGCTTGGCTACGACGATGGCACCCGCGCCATGCCGGACCTGCTGAAGAACGCGACAGCGGATGGCCAGCGCCTACAGCGCCGCAGCGCCTTCGTCAATACCGGTGGTTACACTGCGCAGGAATTGCAGGGCATCGGCCAGAGCCTGAACCAGGACTATGAAGTCACTGGCAAGACCATTCCCGCCGACATGGGCCTGACAGCAAGCCTTGGCAACTATCACGACATTGGCAGCACGCGCTTCAACTATCTGGCTGCAGTGGACTACAAGAATTCCTGGGACACCCATGAAATTGAACGCAATTCCTACAAAGTGGGCGGAGCGAACGAACTAGTGCGCGAGAATGCCTTCACGTATTTCGGCACCGAGAACAACATCGATATCAGCGGCATCCTTTCTACAGGGCTGGAGCTGAGCGAGAACCATACCATCAGCCTCACGAATATCATGCTGCGCCAGTCAGATGACATCGCCGGCGAGCAGATCGGCTACTTCGGCGATGAAGGCCTTGACAGCAGGATCGCAGAAATCGAATACATCCAGCGCGAACTTTTCTCCAATCAGATTCAGGGCGATCACTATTTCCCCGATGCCAGAGAAATGAATGTGACATGGCGCTACAATGAGTCCACCGCGGATCGCATCGCGCCGGACACACGCGAATACCGCTATGACCAGATCGACGACGAGTCTGTCTTCAACCTGCGTTCTGATGGCAATGTGCGACGCTTCAGCGAGCTGGCCGACCAGAACAGCGACTACGCCATCGATGCTTCCATGGTTTTCTACGGACCAATGAGTTCCACCATCCTGATGTCTTCCGGCTACAACAAGCAGGACAGCGAGCGCGATTACGAGATCCGCCGCTTCTCGTTCATCGAGCAGGGTGACGTGGTGGGACGCAAGGGCTTCCTGCTGCAACCATTGTCGCAGATACTGGCACCGGCCAACATTGGTCCATCCGAGTTCGAGCTGTCCGAAACCACGCGTCCCACGGATACCTATGCCGCAACCCGCGAACTGGAGTCCTGGTATCTGCAGGCCGACCTGAACTTCAACGACCGCGTCCAGCTGCTGGCGGGATTGCGTCAGGAAGACTACATACAGAACGTGCGTACCTTCGACCTGTTCCGTCCGGACAGCAGCATCGAGGCTACTCTGGAATCCAGCGACCTGCTGCCCAGCGCTACAGCGACTTACATTGCGGGCAATCATCAGTTCCGTTTTGGCTATAGCGAGACAACGTCGCGCCCTGATTTCCGTGAGCTGTCACCCGCCACCTTCACCAACCCCCTGACTGGTTACGAAGTGGTTGGCAATCCGAATCTGCGCGCTGCCAGCATCAAGAACTACGACCTGCGCTGGGAGTGGTATTTCGCATCACTGGACAGCCTGTCGCTAGGCGTGTTCATGAAGGAATTCGACTCTCCCATCGAGTCTGTGGTGCAGCCTGGCGCCAACAGTGCACGCAGCTATGTGAATGCAGAGTCGGCAGAGAATCAGGGCATCGAGTTTGAAGCGCGCAAGCAGTTCGACTTCCTGGGCGCACGCTGGGAAAACTTCTACGTGTCCAGCAACGTGTCCTACATCACCTCGGACGTCACCATCGGCGAGCAGGAACAGAATATTCTGACCAACAGCTCGCGTCCGCTGCAGGGCCAGTCTGACTGGCTTTTCAATGGCCAGTTTGGCTACGACAGCTATGACGGTCTGACCGCCACGCTCCTTTACCATTACTTCGGCGAGCGCATTTACGAAGTCGGCATCCTGGGCGCTCCGGACCTTATCGAAGAGCCCCACGGTGAACTGGACTTCGTGCTGAGCAAAGAGTTCATGACCAACTGGAAGCTGAACATCAAGGCGCAGAATCTGACCGACAAGCGCAAGGAAATTACCCAGGGTGGTTTGGTGGCCACGGGCTACAGCGAAGGCCGCTCTGCGAGCCTGAAACTGGAATACAACTTCTAGAAAGCCAGAAACCGCGCGGCCTGCAGCTGCTGCAGGCCGCAGATCCGTCACACGGATGTCACATAAAATTGCTGTAATGAAGGCGACATATATGACAAGCCAATTGACAAAACGGTAGCATG
>CAISYX010000285.1 GCA_903889815.1 uncultured Gammaproteobacteria bacterium | reverse complement strand
CTACAACTACTGCCCGCATCTTGGAACTCCTCTGGAATGGCAGGAGGACCGCTTCCTCGACAGTGACGGCGCCTTGATTCAATGCTCCACTCACGGAGCTCTTTTCGTGATAGAGAACGGTCAGTGTATATTGGGGCCGTGCAAAGGCAAGCGCCTGAAGGCCATTCCGTTCCTGATCGGAAATGGCTTCATAATGGTGGAGGAAAACGAGATAAGCACGCTCGGGCGACTGTAAATCAGTTGCCCGGAAAAACGACTGGCAACTGCGTATCCAGCACAATCTCAAGCGGACTCAGACGTGCGCGCCATGCCAGCAATTCGACACCTGCGTCACGGGATCTCTGCAACATTGCGGCGTAGGCTGGATCAATTTCGCGCGCTGGACGTACGCGATCAATGCCACTGTGCTGCACGCAAAAAAGCAAGACTGCCCGGTGTCCACGCTCTCGCATCGTCAGCAATTCCCGCAAATGCTTGATGCCACGGGTAGTGACCGCATCGGGAAAAGCACCTTCACCATGGCCCAAACCCATCGTCACATTCTTGACTTCGACATAACACTTTTCATCAGGCCTCGCTGTGTTACCTGTCAGCAAGAAGTCAATACGGCTGTTCTCATCGCCATAGGTCACTTCACGCTGGACACTGGCGTAGCCGCGCAAGGGCATCAAGACCTCTGCCAGCAGTGCTTCCGCAACCAGCTTGTTGGCCAGCCCTGTGTTGATGCCAGCCAGGTGGCCACCCGCAACTTCGACCAGCTCCCAGGTGCCAGGATACTTGCGTGCCTGATTGTCAGAAGAGGAATACCACACGCGACTGCCAGGAGTCGCACAGCCGAGCATCGAACCGGTATTCGGACAGTGCAGGGTCGTGCTGCGGCCGTCAGGCAACTGCACGTCGGCCAGAAACCGCTTGTACCGTCGGATCAAAGTCGCGCCCGATAGCGGTACACTGAACTTCATGAAGACAAGGCCCCGGAGAGTACGGCAGCACGCAGACGCTCAGCCGCCACCTCCAGCTGCCGCATGCTGGTTGTGAAGGCGAAGCGGACGTGGCGCGAACTTTCGAATTCGCCAAAGTCAGTACCGGGAGTCACGGCTACACCAAAGTCCTCCAGCAGGACTTTGCAGAAGTGCTCACTATCTGTGCTGAACGCCTCAATCCCCGCGTATATGTAGAAGGCGCCCTGCGTCTCCACCGGCACACTGAAACCGAGTTCACGCAACACCTTGGTCAGAAAAATGCGACGTGCAGCGAAATCAAGGCGCCGGGCTTCAAGAATTTCCCGCGTATCGGTATCGAAGGCACGCAATGCGGCGTGTTGAGCAACGGTCGATGCAGCGATGAACAGGTTCTGCGCGAGAATATTGCTGACAGCGACCAGTGAATCAGGCACTACGAACCAGCCAAGTCGCCAGCCGGTCATCCCGAAATACTTCGAGAAACTGTTGACGACAAACACGTCGTCACTGATCTGCAATGCGGTCGGGAGACCTTCCGTATAGTCCAGTCCGTGATAGATCTCATCTACCAGCAGGTGACAATCGTTTTCAACACACCAGTCGTGTAGTGCACGCAACTGCTGCAGTGAAAGTACCGTGCCCGTTGGATTCGCGGGCGAAGCCAGCCAGACACTGCGCGTGCTCGACGTGGCATGCTGCGACAGCAAGGAAGCATTCAATTGAAAGTTCTCAATCGCCGTTACGGGTACCAGTTGCGCCTGTGCGCCAGCAAGGCGGACATAGTTGCGGTTGCAGGGATAACCGGGATCTGTCATCAACACACCGTCACCGGGGTTCAGCAGCATCTGGGCCAGCAAGCTCAGCGCTCCACTGGCGCCGGGCGTCACAAAAATGCGCTCCGGGGAAATTCGCAGTCCGTACTGCCTGAGGTAATGACCAGAGATGGCCTCACGCAAGGAAAGCAAGCCAGCCGCCGGCGTGTACGCCGTGCAACCTCGGGCGAGCGCATCGCGCCCAGCCTCCAGGATTGGCTGGGCAGTCACAAAGTCCGGCTCACCCACTTCCAGATGCACAATGCTGCGCCCCTGCCCTTCTAGGGCTTTGGCCCGCTCAAGAACGGTCATCACCCGAAAGGGATTGATGTCCCGCATCCTGTCAGCGGGCGTGTGCGAAGTCTTGCGGGTGAAGTCTGGCACATGAACTCCTGTGTACTATGCTTGTAACGAATACAATTGATAATGTGATCATGATAAAGGCAAGCCCGGACAGCAGCGACCTGCATGCAGGTTGCTATAACCCGCGCGCAACGGGTATCCGGCGTACTTTCCTGTAGCGCGGCCTGAATTATTCTGGTAGCTTAACGGGCTTTCTTACGTACTGGTCATGCGAGTCCCTGCGTCTTTCGACGTCTGCTCGTGAGCGTTAAATCTGGACAAGTCCCATTTGGGCGAAGAGGCGTAGCGAACCATGTCTGACAAAAAAGCCCCTGCTTCCGCACCGGTTCTGAAGACCTTTACCCCTTACAAAGAGAAGAAAGGGGAAGAGTACATGAATGAAAGCCAGAAGGATCACTTCAAGTCGATCCTTTACAACTGGCGCAATCAGCTCATGGAAGAAGTGGATCGTACTGTACATCACATGCAGGACGAAGCTGCAAACTATCCTGATCCAGCGGATCGAGCTACTCAGGAAGAAGAATTCAGCCTTGAACTGCGTACCCGGGATCGCGAACGCAAGCTGATCAAGAAGATCGACTCCACACTCGAGAAGATTGCACAGGACGACTACGGATTCTGCGAAGCGTGCGGAATCGAGATCGGCATTCGCCGACTGGAAGCGCGGCCAACAGCAAACAAGTGCATCGACTGCAAGACACTGGACGAAATCAAAGAAAAACAGTGGGGGGCGTGACTCAGCGCTCTGTCTACACGTCTCAATTCTGAATCATGCGCAGAAACACCGGCTACATCGGTCGCTTTGCCCCCTCACCGAGCGGCCCCCTGCATTTCGGGTCGCTCGTTGCCGCAACTGCCAGCTTCCTCGACGCACGACATCACCACGGTAAGTGGCTGCTGCGCATGGAAGATCTCGATCCTGCTCGCGAGCCGCCAGAAGCAGCCGGACAGATTCTGGCTGCCCTCGAACTTCACGGTCTGCACTGGGATGGACCGGTGCTTTTTCAAAGCCGGCGCCTGGACGCATATGCCGACGCGCTGAAAACGCTTGAAATCCAACAGCGCCTTTTCGCCTGCACCTGTTCACGCCAGCAAATACAGGCTGATGGCGGCGTCTATGATGGACGTTGCCGGTTCCGCAAGCTTTCTCATGCAGGCGCGGCATTGCGTGTGCGGGTTGAAGACACCGTCATTACATTCGATGACCGAATTCAGGGCTCGCAGAGTCAGTCACTGGAACGCGACTGCGGCGACTTCGTGCTGCTGCGCAAGGACGGTTTGTTCGCCTACCAGCTGGCTGTTGTAGTAGACGACGCCGAGCAAGGCATTACTGACATTGTCCGGGGCTCAGATTTGCTGGACTCCACTGCCAGACAGAAATTCCTGCAGGGCTTGCTGCAATTGCCTGCGCCCCGCTATGCCCATGTCCCTGTGGCAGTGAATGCCCGGGGCCAGAAACTCAGCAAGCAGCACTTCGCCCGGCCACTCGATCTTGCCCAGGTCGTCCCTTCTCTTCTGCTGGCACTGGATTTTCTCGGACAACGCCCGGAGCCAGCCTTGATTTCCGGCAGCGCGCAGGAAGTGCTGCTATGGGGCGCCGAACACTGGGATATACAGGCAGTCCCCAAGTTGGCTAATATCCGGCTCGACGATATCGCCTGACCCCACCACAGCACAGGAATTCACTTGTACATCACCCGCTCCACACTCCTGTTGCTGATGTTCAGCTACCTGCTGTTCCTTATCAGCGTTGACTGGGTTTCGCAAACAGACGGCGCTTGGTACCGACCATTCATCATCGGTTTGCTGATCATACTGATTGCCGCCTTCTGCCACCGGGAGCAGAACTCCGATGACCTTTGATCTGAGTAGCCTGTTCATTCTCGGTCTGTGCTACATGGCGATGCTGTTTTTCATCGCACTTGCCACAGATCGCGGCTGGATTCCACAAAGGATTACGCGTCATCCGGTGGTGTATGTGCTGGCGCTTGGCGTCTTCGCCAGCGTTTGGTCTTACTATGCAGCTACCGCCAATGCATTTCGCGATGGTTTTGGGTATCTGGCTCCCTTCATCGGCATCTCGCTGGCCTTCCTTTTTTCGCCACTCATGCTGCGCCCGATACTGGAGATTACCAAAAGCTATCAGCTGAGCTCGCTTGCAGACCTGCTGGCCTTTCGGTATCGCAGTCCCGCTGCTGGCACAATCACAACACTGGTGCTGCTGATAGGTGTGATCCCCCTGCTGTCCTTGCAAATACAGGCAGTCGCAAACAGCGTAGCACTTCTGGCGCCGGACACGTCGCAGACAACTCTTGCCATCGTGTTCTGCTCGTTGATTACGCTGTTTGCCATCTTCTTCGGCACAGGTCGCGGCGCGGGGCGAGAAAGACACGAGGGCCTAGTGATGGCCATCGCCTTCGACTCGGTAGTGAAACTGCTGGCACTGCTGGCACTGGGGGTGTTTGCGATCTACCAGGGGTTTGGCGGATTTAGCGGAGTGGATGATTGGCTGCAGACGCAGCCAGAACTGCTGGCCAACATCAAGCAGCCAGATGCCCCGGGCTCGTTCCATGTGACAGCTCTGCTCTTCTTTACTGCAGCCGTCGCCAGTCCCCACATGTTTTATATGATCTTCAACGAGAACAATGACCCGAAAGCTCTGACTCTGGCAAGCTGGGCGCTGCCACTGTACTTCCTGCTGCTTAGTGCGCCCGTGCTGCCGATCCTGTGGGCAGGTTTGAAGGTGGGATCCACCGCGCCTCTGGAGTTTTACCCGGTCAGCCTGGGCGTGGACTATGGCTCGGAAGTGATGACGCTGGTTGGCTTTCTAGGCGGTCTTTCGGCCGCCAGTGGCCTGATTATCGTGATTACCCTTGCTCTTTCCAACATGTGTCTCAATCACCTGATCCTGCCGATCTATCAGCCCACAGCCCGCAACGACATCTACCGCTGGCTGCTGTGGAAGCGGCGTGCGCTGATCACTGCGTTGATCTGGATTGGGTTCATCTTCTATTTCCTGCCAGATGACAAACTGAGCATTCGCGCCATCGGCAATGTGTCCTACATAGCCAGCCTGCAGTTTCTGCCCAGCATCATTGCCCTGCTCTACTGGCCACGAGGCAACAAGAAAGGATTCCTCACTGGCCTCTGCGTCGGCGTCCTGATCTGGTTCATCTTTCTGATGTTCCCGGTGCTCACTGGAGTCAATCTGCTAGCTGTCAGCGACATCAATACACGTGAGATCGTCGCTGTTTCACTTGCCACCAACGTCATACTGTTCGTGGCCATTTCCTTGTGGACTCGCACCTCGGCCGAAGAACGAGCTTCGGCCGATATTTGTGCGCTGGACACCATTCGCCGACGCAATCGCACGGGGCTCGTCGCAAAGTCACCGGAAGAGTTCATCGAAAAGCTTACCAAGCCATTGGGCGAACGCACAGCCTCGCGTGAAGTACTGCAGGCACTGCGTGACCTCAAGATCGACAAGCAGGAAAAGCGCCCTTATGCGCTGCGCCTGCTGCGCGGAAGACTGGAAGCCAACCTTTCTGGCCTGCTGGGGCCTTCCATTGCCCACGACCTCATCGATCGCTTTCTACCGTACACCATCGAATCCGAGGCAGGCACTACCGACGTTTATGTGATCGAGAACCGCATCGAAGCGTATCGCAGCAACCTCTCCGGCATGGCCGAGGATCTGGACAACCTGCGCCGCTATCACCGCCAGGTACTGCTTGAACTCCCGCTCGGCGTCTGTTCCCTTGGCGAACAGAATCAGATAGTGATGTGGAACAATGCAATGGCCAAGTTGACTGGAATATCCAGTCAGGAAGTACTGGGAGCGCAGCTTAATGACATCGTCGAGCCCTGGGGAACGCTGATAGAAGGCTTTACTTCCGGTGAAGCCGCCCACGTACACAAGCGCATGTTGCAGGTTAAGAACAAGCGACGTTACATAAGCCTGCACAAGGCCATCATCGAAAAATCGGCTACGCACAAGATCAAGCAGGACGGCGTTGTCATTTTGCTCGAAGACCTGACGGAAACCGAGCTGCTCGAAGAGGAGCTGACCCACAGTGAACGCCTTGCATCCATAGGCAGGCTGGCGGCAGGGGTAGCGCACGAAATCGGCAACCCTATTACCGGTATCGCCTGCCTTGCGCAGAACATTCGTGACGAGACCAGCAACGACGAACTGCGCGGAATGGCAAGGCAGATCATCGAACAAACCGATAGAACTTCACGTATTGTGCAGTCGCTGGTGAACTTTGCGCACAGCGGCAGCAACAAGGCAGATCACAACAGTGAAATAGTCACTGTAGAGGAGTGTGTCAACGAGGCAATAGCCCTGATTTCACTTGATAAGAAGCGCAAGGAAATCAACTACAAGGTACATTGCAAGGCCGGGTTGCAAATTCTGGGTGACTCTCAGCGGCTGCTGCAGGTCATGGTCAATCTGATCAACAATGCCAACGATGCCAGTCCGTCGGGAAGCAGCATTACAATCAGTTCAAAATTGGTTTCAAGCTCCGTACAATTGTCAGTGACTGACGAAGGATCTGGAATTCCCGAAGCAATCCGGGACAGAATTTTTGACCCTTTCTTTACCACGAAGGAGCCGGGAGAAGGGACTGGATTGGGCTTGTCGCTTGTCTACAGCATAGTAGAAAACCTCAATGGCCATATTGATATAATCAGCGCCTCGAGCCGCAAGGAGAATCCCGGGACACGGGTAATTCTGACCTTTCCCTGCTATGATGGCGCGAGTCTGCCGGCCGGAGAATTCTCCAAGGCACTCTGATATTGATGGCAACCTTTTGAAATAGTTATCAAACTGTTTGAGTACCACGATGACAGCGCAGAGCAAAGTATTGGTTGTTGAGGACGAGCAGGTCATTCGCACAGCGTTGCGAAGACTGCTGGAACGTCATGACTATGTTGTTGAGGAAGCCGGCAGCGTCAGGGATGCACTCGAGAATTTCAATCCTGATGACTTCGACATCGTCATCAGCGACTTGAGACTGCCCGGAGCGCCAGGCACCGATCTGATCTCCTCCACGAAAACGCCTGTGCTGATCATGACCAGCTACTCCAGTCTGCGCTCCGCTATCGACTCGATGAAAATGGGTGCTGTCGATTACATCTCCAAGCCGTTTGAGCACGAAGAGATGCTGGAAACCGTCGCCCGCATCGTCAAGGAAAGTGCTAGCCGCAAAGCCACAATCGAGAAGCCACTGCCACCGCCAGAGCCTCCAGTTTATGGCATGATCGGAAGCTGCCCGCAGATGATGGAGCTGTTTCGTCGTATCCGCAAGGTTGCTCAGACCAATTCGACAGTGCTGATCAATGGCGAATCCGGGACAGGCAAAGAGCTTGTGGCACGAGCCATTCACAAGCTCAGTGACCGCAAGGATGCCGAGATGATTTCGGTAAATTGCGCAGCTATTCCTGAGAATCTAATCGAATCCGAACTGTTTGGTCATGAAAAAGGTGCGTTCACCGGCGCTACGGCCAATCGCACAGGCCTGGTGGAAGCCGCCAATGGCAGTACGCTTTTCCTCGATGAAATAGGAGAACTGCCTCTTGAAGCACAAGCGCGGCTGTTACGTGTCCTGCAGGAAAACGAGATTCGTAAAGTAGGCTCGGTGCAGTCGAAGAAAGTCGATGTCAGGCTTGTGGTGGCTACGCACCGGGACCTCAAGCAGCTCGTAATCGACGGCGATTTCCGTGAAGACCTTTACTATCGAATCAATGTCATGACCCTGGTGATCCCGCCGCTGAAAGAGCGTGGCAATGACATTCTGGAACTGGCTGACGCCATCCTTGAACGCACCTGCAAGCGCCTTAAGTCGCCGATGCTCAAATTCAGCACGGAGGCAACCCACGCCATTTCCATATATCCATGGCCTGGCAACGTCAGGGAGCTGGAGAATGCCATTGAGAGAGCCGTGGTGCTTGCAGAATCCGAGTATATCGGTGCAGAACTGCTGGCCATCGATACCAGCGCACGTGCGCAACTTCGCCCCCTGAGTGATCGAACGATGGTCGGCGCTGGCGCAAGCGCAGCCCCTTCAACACTGACGGTACATGACGACCCCGTCGAAGAACTGTCCCTGGAAGACTATTTCCAGCGCTTTGTCCTCGAACACCAGGACCAGATGAATGAAACCCAACTGGCCCGAAAGCTTGGCATCAGCAGAAAGTGTCTCTGGGAGAGACGTCAGCGCTTCGGACTACCTCGCAAGAAGAAGCAGGCCTGACCTTCGCTTCACTCCACATCCCAATTGCTCGCTTTTTGGTGAATATGTGACGCCCGTCACTGACATGTCATCTTGGTGACAATTTGTTACTGATACCCAAGTACTCAATGATTTGGAGATTTTCGGTAACACAGTACCAGTTAAATCTCCTGGAATCCTCATGAAAATAATTCAACATATTGATTTTAATCATTTTTAATTATATGGCACAGTTAGTGCTATATGTACGCCACAATAACAATAAATAATAAAAACGACGTCCAATAACAATAAAAATTGCACGACTCGGTTTGGTGCAGTAAATAAGAAAAAAGTAACAGGTTTTCGGTATTGAGGCGGCAAATTTATTGTCGCACTGGAGATACTGTTTCGAAAAAATGCTTTGCGGTGCTGTATTTGGTGCCTCATTAGTACAATAAAAATAACAAAACTAAATTACCTTCCT
>CAISYX010000284.1 GCA_903889815.1 uncultured Gammaproteobacteria bacterium | reverse complement strand
TCTGCAGATGCATACGTACATGAAATATCCTCATTTGCGATGCAGTTTAAAAGCTAATGAGAATGATTGTCAACAAGTTTACAGATCCCACTCTTCAAGGCGAGCCACTCCTTCGTGCTACCATGTTGCCTTCCTGCAGTGTGTAATTGATGCAAATGACTCCTGACCTGCCCTTGCTGAAAGCCACGAACGATTCTCGCCGACCCGGCAGATTACTGCTGACTGGCATGGCATTGATCCTTGCACTCAAACTTGTTCTTGCCTGTGCGCTGGACCTGTACAGCGACGAAATCTTCTACTGGCAGGCGTCCACAAAGCCGGCCCTTGCCTACAGTGATTTGCCTTTCATGGCCGCATTGCTGGCAGGTACCGGAACGGCCTTGCTCGGAGACACTGCGCTCGGCGTGCGCGCACTTTTCCTTGCGATGGGGACCTCCATTCCCTTGCTGGTTTACTGGATTGCACGTCCTCTGATGCCAGCCCGGCAGGCACTCGAGGCCGCAGGTCTTGCCTTGTGTATGCCGCTGTGTGCATTTCTGGGGCTGCTGGCTGTGCCAGATGTCCCGCTACTGTTTTTCGGACTGTTGATGACCGGATACCTGGAGAGGGCGACCCGCCTTGGGACGCTGCCATACTGGATAGCGACCGGCATCATGGCGGCACTGGGTGTCAGCACTCATTACCGCTTCGCTCCCCTGCTGCTTGGCGCCTTCGTGTACATGCTGGCATTCAGAGAATTGCGCAGGTACTGGCGTCAACCCGGGATATGGATCGCAGCGTTCATTCTGCTGATTGGCTTATACCCGATGCTGGCCTTCAATCTGAGCAATCAGCTCAGTGGCATCGACTACCACTTGCTGGAACGGCATCCCTGGGAGTTTCAGGCTGAAGGGCTCCTGCATGTTTTCAAGCAGGCTGCTCTTGTCACGCCTCTTCTTTATGTCGCGCTGGCGGCAACGCTGATTCATTTGCTGCGCGCGGCGCGTGCAGGTGATCATCGGCGCGGGTTGTTCGGCACGCTGGCACTGGCGAATCTTGGAATCTATTTATTGCTGGCGCCTTGGTCAGACAATACGCGCACATCCATTCACTGGCCGCTCTCCGGCTATCTGCCACTGTTGGTTTTTCTGCCAGAAACACTGCGTCGGCTGCACGCATACTGCTCCAGCAAGTATGGTGCTCCAGCCGCTCACCGTCTGCTCAAGACTACGCTGGGTATGGGCTTTGCAGGCTCGCTGGTGGCGCTGTTGGGCATGGGCACGCAAAGTGTGCAGGACCACTTGCGACCATTTTTGGGGGAAGGAGTTCTGTCCAACAAGATGGCTGGCTGGCGCCCCTTTACCGCCTACACAAACCAGCTGCTGCAAGCAGAACATTTCAGCCCGGGAGATGTCCTTGTAACCGACAACTATTACACCGGGGCCCAGCTGGAGCTCGCCCTTGGTCGGAACCGCGCTGTTTACAATATTGACGAAGACAAGGCCATTCGTGACGGACGCGCGGTGCAATACGAGATATGGCAGAAGAACGCGTCGGGACTGCAATCTGCAGCGGGCCGCAATGCGCTGTTCATCACCGAAGACAGCACCCTCACAGTGCCCGACAAACTGGCAGTCCTCGAGAGAGCCTGCGACCAATTCCAAAGGCTGGATTTTTTAGGCCAGCAGATTCTTTTCGGTGGCGAGAAGTCGTTCAGCTTCTATAGGGCAGAAAACATCGGCGGCACCATGACCGGCGCTTGCCCAATGCCTTCACTGGGTTGGGTTGACGCTCCCGCAGAGGACTCGCAGATTTCCGGCTCTCTGGGCATATCCGGCTGGGTAATCAACGAAGGTTTGGGAGTGGCCAGTGTGGAAATATTGGTGAACGGGGTTTCTGCTGGCACGGCAAGCTACGGTTTGCCACGACCCGATGTGGTCGAGGCCATGGCCGCACAGGAAGACCCGAACGCACCACTACTTGGGTTTGAGCTGACGATCGCCCGGGAATACCTGCCTGCGGGACGCGTGGAATTGCTCGTCAAGACCACCAGTCAATCCGGGGAAGTGCAGCTTTTCGGGAGGCGAACGGTGAACCTGCAATAAACAAAAGGCCAATCAGTAGGGGTTGAGTACTTCGATTGCTATGCGCCACTCGCCTTCGGGAGTGTAGCGCCAGTATCGCAGGTAGTTGGTATTGAAGTCGGACCCTTGTGCACTCATCGTCCCGAAGGTATATCCCGCATCGCGAGACTCGGAAAGGAAATACCCCCCCGATTGATGCCGCAGCGCAGACATCTCCAGACTCTCATCGAGATAGGCGCCATATACGTGAGCTCCGGCTTCAATGCCGATACCCGGGGCCATGCCGGGCACGTACACACGCTGATTCGCAAGGCCATAACGCAACATTGCGCGCATGCCTCCGCGAAAATTGATGGAACTGATGAAACGCTCATCAGCCTCGACAAGGGAATCCAGTGTACTGTTTTCGACGTTGGCAGATGCTGTTTCGCTTAGAGACTG
>CAISYX010000283.1 GCA_903889815.1 uncultured Gammaproteobacteria bacterium | reverse complement strand
GGCCATGCCCCCAGACATTCTCGATGTGCACGCCCATGTGCGCGGCCAGTGCAGCCGCCGCATCACGTGTGGCCAGTTGCGCCATCGTGACACCTTCGCAGTAACGCACGATGGACTCGCGGACGCTCAATCTGCTGAAGGGATTGCCGAATTCGATCGCCAGACCCTGATAAGTCACAAGGGTTGTACCCTGCACTTCACGCGCAACCTTGCGGAACAGCTCCTCCGTCAGATCCATCAGGTCATGGTAGTCCGCATAGGCCTGATAGAACTCGATCATCGTGAATTCAGGATTGTGCCGTGTGGATAGACCTTCATTGCGGAAATTGCGATTGATCTCGAAGACCCGCTCGAACCCGCCTACCACCAGCCGCTTCAGGTACAGTTCTGGCGCGATGCGCAGATACATCTGCTGATCCAGCGCATTGTGGTGCGTGATGAAGGGCTTCGCCGAGGCGCCGCCGGGGATGACCTGCATCATCGGCGTTTCCACTTCCATGAAGCCGTGTGACTCGAAGAAATGCCGCAGGCAGCTGATGATTCTGGAACGCGTGACAAAAGTAGCACGCGAGCTCTCATTGGCAATCAGGTCGATATAACGCTGGCGATAACGAACTTCAGTATCGGCAAGTCCTCTGTACTTGTCAGGCAACGGACGCAGTGATTTGGTCAGAAGGCGCAGCGAAGCAATCCACACTGTGAGTTCGCCCTTGCCCGTCTTGAACACCCGACCTTCCACGCCAACGATGTCTCCGAGGTCCAGCCCTTTGATCTCCGCCAGCAGACTATCGTCGAGCTCTTTAGGGTTGAAGTACAGTTGCATCTGTTCGGTCACGTCCTGAATGACTAGAAACGGTCCACGCATGCGAATGACGCGTCCAGCCACTTTCACGTGCGAGGCACTGGCTTCGAGAGATTCCTTGTCTGCCTCCCCATGGGTGGCAATCAGATCGCCAGCATAATGGGTGCGGCGAAAATCGTTGGGGAAGGCGTTGCGACGCGCACGAATCCCGTCAAGCTTCTCGCGGCGCAATGCAATCAGCTTGTTCTCGTCGTGATGCGCCTCTTCGGTGCCCGGTGTGCCTGTCTGTTGAGTGTGTTCTGTCACGTGATTCATAGCCCCATTTTCAAACTAGCTTCGATGAACTTGTCCAGATCGCCGTCCAGAACCGCGCCTGTGCTGCTGACTTCGACGCCCGTGCGCAGGTCCTTGATGCGCGATTGGTCGAGCACGTACGAGCGAATCTGACTGCCCCAGCCAATGTCGGCCTTCTCTTCTTCAATGGCCTGCGCGGCCTGGCGACGTTTCAATTCTTCCATTTCGTAAAGACGGGCCTTCAGCATCTTGATGGCCTCGTCCTTGTTCTTGTGCTGTGAACGCTGATTCTGGCACTGCACCACGATGCCGCTGGGCTCGTGAGTCAGGCGCACGGCAGAGTCAGTTTTGTTGATGTGCTGACCGCCCGCGCCACTGGCGCGATAGGTGTCCACGCGCACATCGCCCATATTCAGTTCAATGTCGATGTCGTCGTCCACTTCGGGCGACACGAACACGGAAGAAAACGACGTGTGGCGACGATTGCCCGAGTCAAACGGCGATTTGCGAACCAGGCGATGCACACCCGTTTCGGTGCGCAGCCAGCCGAAAGCATACTCACCAGAGATGTGAATCGTGGCACTCTTGATGCCGGCAACTTCGCCGGCAGACACTTCTGCCACTTCCACGGCAAAGCCCTTGGACTCCCCCCAGCGCAGGTACATGCGCAGCAACATTTCCGCCCAGTCCTGCGCCTCGGTGCCACCAGAGCCGGCCTGAATGTCGAGGTAGGCATTGTTGATATCCATCTTGCCCGAAAACATGCGCCGGAATTCCAGAGTTTCCAGCTTGCTGCCAAGTTTCTCGAGCTCGGCGTTGACCTCGTCGAACAGCGCGACGTCCTGTTCTTCCTGAGCGAGTTCCAGCAGCTCCGTGCAATCCGCCAGTCCGCTGAACATGGTGTCTATCGTGCTCACCACCATCTCCAACTCGGAACGCTCCTTGCCGAGTGCCTGAGCAATCTCGGGGTTGTCCCAGACATTGGACTCACCCAGTTCGAGTTCTACTTCACGCAGACGATCCTTCTTCTCGTCGTAGTCAAAGATACCCCCGAAGGATATCAGTGCGGGCGGTGAAGTCCTTGATTTTCAGATGGGTCAGATTGGCTTCGATCATGCGGGTCTCTGCGTGCGGTCGGATTTTGAAAGTCGCGCATTTTACCCTATTCCGCCGCAGATGCCACGACTGGCACGCGGGCGGGACGCCCCGCATGCCACTCTGCTAGACTCCACCGATGCAGAAACAATCGCCTCATCTCAACAATGCCGACCTAGAATGGCAGGACTCGGGAGCTCCTTTCTCGAGCCAGTTTCAAGACATCTACTTTTCCCGACAGGGAGGGCTCGACGAAACCGAGCACGTATTCATTGCGGCGAACCATTTGCGCGAACGCTGGAGTGAATGGGAGAACCGGCTTGCAGCGCAACACGACGGCATGCAATCACACTTCACTATCGCTGAACTGGGGTTTGGTACGGGTCTGAATTTTCTGTGCTGCTGCCGTGCATGGCAGGCACTCGCGCCCAAGCACCTGCGCCTTCATTACATCGCCTGCGAAAAGTATCCACTGCAGCATGCCGCGCTGGCCCGCGCGCTTTCACAATGGACCGAACTGGGAGACTGGAGCGTGCAGCTGCTGGCGCAGTACCCCGACCACTCCCCCGGCTATCACCGCCTGATCTTCCGCAATGACGCCGACTGCGCTGACGTGACGCTGGATCTGCATTTTGGCGATGCCTTGCAGTCGCTGGCCGCTCTTGCAGCGCCACAGGAAGGCCTGGTGGATGCCTGGTTCCTCGATGGCTTTGCCCCGCGCACCAACCCGGATCTGTGGAATGCAGAGCTGTTCAGTGTGCTGAATGTGCTGAGCCGGCCGGGTGCCACTCTGAGCACCTACAGCGTGGCGGGGGTCGTGGTGAAAGCCCTGCAGGAAACCGGCTTTGCAACGGAAAAAACCGCAGGCTTCGGGCAGAAGCGACACATGCTGCAGGGGCGGTTGCTGCATCGCATGGCGAGCAAGACCTGTTCGCCCTCTCGTCCAGGCAGCTGGCTGCAAGTGCATTGGCCAGAGCCTCCACCCGCACACGTCATCGTTATTGGCGCGGGCATGGCGGGATGCAGCACGGCGTGGAGTTTGGCCCGGCGCGGCTTGCGCGTCACCGTTCTGGAATGCAGTGACGACATCGCCCGAGGTGCCTCGGGAAATCGACAGGCCGTGCTGCAGTGTCGATTGAACAATGCGGTCAACGCTGCATGGCTGTTCAATCTGCAGGCATTCCTGCATGCTGCCCGCCACTTTGCGTGGATGCAGGAGATTGACCCCGCAATCAGCTGGCACGCATGTGGCGTCCTGAATCTGGATACCGCATTCCAGTCACGCAGAGAAAACTGTCCGGATGTGCGGCTTGACCTCTACTCGCCTTCCGTTGTTCGGCGAATCTTGCAAGCCGAAGCCAGCGCGCTTGCAGGGATTGCCCTCGATGCCGGTGGCAACTTCATACCCCTCGGTGGCTGGCTAAACCCTTCCGCACTATGCAGTGCGTGGCTGCGTCATCCACTGATCAGCACGTGCCTCAACGCGCAGGCAGAGCAGCTGATTCGGCGAAACGGACAGTGGGTTGTTTTAGGTCCGGATGGCGAAGTGCTCAGCAGTTCCACTGTAGTAGTGATGGCCAACAGCAGCGCAGCTTCCCGGATCTCGCAGACTGCCGCTTATTCGATGACGCCACTGCGCGGGCAGGTGAGTTATGTGCAGGAAAGTGCCGGGAGTGCCGCATTGCGCACAGTGGTCTGCGGCCGCAGTTACATCAGTCCGCCTTACAGCGGCACGCACAGCGCGGGCGCCAGTTATTCGAAAGATGTCAGCGACCTGACGCTGTCCGCAAAAGACGACGTCGACAATATTGCGGGGATCGCCGGGCATCTGCCTCCGGGAGCATTGTTGAACGCAGCGATCACTGGGGGACGGGTATCTGTGCGGGCTGCCACCGGAGACCGCATGCCCATGGTGGGTCCGGTGGCCGATATTGCGGCACTGCAATCGCTGTATCGCTCGCTCCCGCAGCGCGAACGCAAGTCACCGACGATAGCAATGCCGTATCACGAAGGTCTGTATCTCAATGTGGGACATGGCTCCCACGGACTGTCGAATACGCCGCTGGCAGCAGAATATCTTGCCAGCCTGTTGTCCGGGGAAGCGCTGCCACTGCAGCGCGAGATGATCGAGTGCCTGCACCCTGCCCGCTTTGTGCTGCGGATTCTCAGACGCGAACCGGCGCCGCGTTGAAAAAGACGCGCACTGCCTTGCAGAGATTGAAGGCATCTTCGCTGCCTGCCAGTTCGCGAATGGAGTGCATGGCAAATGTCGGCACTCCAACATCGACGGTTTCGATGCCGATGCCTGCTGCAGTGATGGGGCCTATGGTACTGCCACAGGCCATGTCGCTGCGCACGACGAAGCTTTGCACTGGCACGTCCGCCTGCAGGCAAAGCGATTTGAAGTACGCGATGGACCGGCTGTTGCTCGCATAGCGCTGATTGGCGTTGATCTTGATGACGGGCCCCTGATTCAACAAGGGACCATGATTGCCATCGTGCTTTTCCATGAAATTCGGATGCACGCCGTGCGCATTGTCGATGGACAACAGAATGGAACTGCGAATCACGCGCTCCAGATCTTCAGCGCGACTGTGCGACGTCTCAGCGCCACTGGCAATGATACGTTCCAGAACAGAACGCAGAAACGGACCCTGTGCACCGGAAGAAGAGGTGCTGCCCACTTCTTCGTGATCGGAACAGATCAGCATGTTGCACGTGTCTCCTGTCGCTTGGAGCAAGGCCTCGAGTCCCACATGGCAGCTAAGCAGGTTGTCCAGGCGTGCAGACGCGATGAATTCGCCATGCAGCCCGATGATGGCTGGCAACTGCGTATCGTAAAAACTCAATTCATGGCTGAGAACACGTACCGCATCGGCGGCGCCAGCGTGTTCCTGCAGATGTGTCAGGAGCAGATCGTCGAAAGACCCGTCTCGCACACCGGCTATGGAAAGCACTGGCGGCAGATCCTTCTGGGCGTTGATCGACTTGCTCTGATTGGCCTCTCGATCAAGATGAATGGCAAGACTCGGGATGATGGCTACCGGACGACGCAGATCAATGAGGCAGGATTTCAGCGACTGATCTTCGCACAGGTAATCCACGCGGCCGGCCAGAGAAAGATCCCGGTCAAACCAGGGATTGAGCAGCACGCCACCATACACTTCGACGCCCAGCTGCACATAGTTGTTCTTGCGCAGATCAGGCAGAGGCTTCACGCGCAGACAAGGGCTGTCGGTATGCGCCCCCACCAGCCGAACGGCCAGGGGATTGTTCTTTGCAGGTGCTTGGTTGGGCAGGGTGAAGGCAATCAGGGACGAGCCATTGCGGGTCACGTAATAGCGCCTGCCGGGCTCCAGCTGCCAGGACTGCATCTCGTCGAGCTTTTCGAAGCCAGCGGCCTGGAGACGCCCCCCCAGGCTGAGCACCGCATGAAAGGGCGTGGGAGAGGCTGCGATGAATTTCAACAAACCCGCATTGAAATCGTGGATATCCATCGCGTCTCTCCCGGCTTTACGCTTATTGACCGTTGATCTGCAACAACTCGACCTCAAACACCAGCGCAGAGTGCGGTCCGATGGGGCCGGAACCGGTCTCGCCGTAGGCAAGGGCAGAAGGAATGAACAGTTTCCACTTGTCGCCTTTTTTCATCAGCTGGAGCGCTTCAGTCCAGCCAGCAATCACCTGGCTGACCCCGAATTCCGCGGGCTCGCCACGCTCTACGGAACTGTCAAACACGGTGCCGTCAATGAATGTGCCGTGGTAATGCGCAAGCACGGAGTCTGCCAGCGTGGGAGAAGTGCCTGCAGCGTCGCCGGAGGCCAGCACCTGATACTGCAAGCCGGAAGCTGTTGTGATCACACCTTCCGCCTGCGCGTTCGCCGCAAGGAAAGCTTCGCTTTCCGCCTGTGCTGCAGAATCCGCAGCCGCCTGCTCTTCAGCGAGTCGCTGCTGGAACGACTGCAGCGCGGTCATCATCTGTTCCATTGTGAGTTTCGGCTCCCCGGCGATGACATCGGTGATGCCCTCGAAAAAAGCCTCCAGATTGACTGAATCCATGATGCCCTGCCCTTGCAGGTTCTGGCCGATGTTCACGCCGATGCTGTAACTGATCTGGTTCTGCTCGGAGGTGAGATCAACACCACCGTCTGCAGCCTGCACATGAAATGCAGAAAGGGAGAGAGCCACAATTGCGCTGCGCAGGCTCAGTGTGCGGTTGAATGTCATGGTGCGATCCTTGAGTGGGAGTGGGAATTGACGGAGTCGCATACTAACTGGACTCGCGCGTGAATTCCACAGCGTGCGGCCGATCAGGTATGCTGGCAGCACGCGGATCAATGCATGGCAAGCCAGTCATGCGCCCGCACGCGCCAGCGGGCGCAAGGAAGCGAGAGTGGGAATTTCCAGATGGATCAGTGTCACAGGCATGCTCACGATGGCTGCCTGTTCGCAACAGTTCGCCGTGAGCATCAACGATCAAACGATATTCGATCCACGGCCGGGTGCGGCGCAATACCGGTTTACCGATGCCGGCCTGCAGGCTTGCGTGAATTTCGCGTTGCAGCAGCCAGGTGCGACATTTGAAACGCTCGCAGTGTTGTCCTGCCCGGGATGGGAAATTGAAGACATCGAAGGCATCGGCGCGTTGTCCACCCTGCAGTTTCTGGATGTCAGCAACAACAGCATCAGCAGCCTGGCCCCATTGAGCGCCCTGCCCCGCATCGGCGGACTGAATGCCGCTGACAATCAGATCACGGACATCGCGCCCCTGTTTTCCCTCAACTCACTTGCGTCGGCAGTGTTTACCGGAAATGACGGTATTCTGTGTCGCCAGCTTGACACGCTGCAGGAGCGACTCCAACGCAATCTGGGCAGACCGGCGGCCTGTCGCCGTTAGTGTGATGGCAAGCGCTGCGCCGGTACGCCGCTGTGAAACCGGAACACGGGGTCCTCTGTGCTGATCAGCAAGCGCTCAACCTCGCGTATGCGCTGCACATGAGGTGCAATGTCCTCTTCACTGTACAGCGCTGCAAGCGCCAGATAATCCTCGAAGTGGCGGGCTTCAGAGCGCAGCAGGCTGCGATAGAACTTCGCCAGATCAGGGTCAAGCAACGGCACAAGACGTGCGAAGCGTTCACAGGAACGCGCTTCCACAAAAGCCCCTACAATCAAGGTATCGATCATCTGGCCCTTCGCATCCTTGCGAAGCTGATCGCGCAGGCCTCCGGCATAACGCGAAGCGCCAAGATGGATGTAGCGAATTCCGCGTTCGGCCAGCAGATTGACCACCTGTTCGAAATGCAGCAACTCTTCACGGGCAAGACGAGACATCTTGCGCAACAACTCCGTGTGTTCCGAGAATTTGTACAGCAGGCTCATTGCCGTGGCCGCCGCCTTCTTCTCGCAATTGGCATGATCGACAAGCAGAATGTCCTGCTGTCGAAGTGCTTCGTCCAGCCAGGCATCCGGTGTTCGGCAGGGAAGAAATGCGAGAATCTCGTCCAGCATGGCGGCGGAGCTGCTCATTCAGATTCCTGCTCACGCAGGTCCTCAAGCAGCTCTCCGTGGCCTGAATCTGCCTTGGCTAAAAGTTGATTAGAATGCTTCTTGCTGGCCCGTGCCCCAAGCTTCTTCAGATTTTCAATGCGGCTCACCAGATTGCCCTTTCCTGAAGCAAGCTTGTTGTGTGCCTTGTCGTAACTTTTTTGAGTCGCCTCGATGCGATGCCCGATTTCTTCCAGATCCCCCGCAAAGGCCACGAACTTGTCATAAAGCGCTCCGGCGGAACTGGCAATCTGAAGGGCATTCTGATTCTGGTGTTCGTAGCGCCAGATGTTCTGGATCGTGCGCAGCGTGGCAAGCAGCGTCGACGGCCCGACCAGTATGATGTTTTTGTCGAAGGCTCTGGTAAAAAGTTCACCGTCCTGTTGAACAGCTACTGAGAATGCCGCTTCAACGGGCATAAAGAGCAGCACGAAATCGAGTGAATTGAGTGACAGCAGGTTCTGGTAGTCCTTGCTGCTCAATGTCTTGACGTGGTTGCGAATGGATTGAACGTGCTGGCGCAGGCATTCGGCACGCCTGTCCGGGTCGTGCTCCGAGCAGAAGGACTCGTAAGCTTTCAGGGACACTTTGGCATCAATGATGATCTGTTTGTTCTCAGGCATGTGCACGATGACATCAGGCTGTGAACGCGAACCGTCTTCGGATTTCAGACTGACCTGGGTCTGATACTCCCGCCCCTTCACCAATCCGGATTTCTCGAGGATGGTCTCGAGAATGACTTCGCCCCAGGTGCCTTGTGTCTTGCTCTCACCCTTCAAGGCGTTGGTCAGATTGACTGCGTCTTCGCTGATACGCGCATTGAGAGCCTGCAGATTGCGGATTTCACTGGCCAGTGAGAAGCGTTCCTTGGCTTCCTTGTCGTAGGTTTCTTCCACCCTTTTCTCAAAGTGCTGAATCTTCTCGCTCAGCGGGCGGAGAATCTCGCCAATGCTTTCCTTGTTGCTGGCTGCAAATCGGCGGCTTTTGTCTTCCAGAATGTCCGCAGCAATTGCCTTGAATTGCAGAGTCATCTGTTCACGCGAGTCACTGAGCAATGCGAGTTTTTCGCTGCCCTGCCGACGCTCCTGCTCCAGTGTGGTATGCAACTGCGCGATCTGCTCTCGGTACCTGGAAGCAACTTCCTGAAGTGCAGCCATGTCTGCTTCAACAGCTGCAAGTCGAGTGCTCTTGCGGTCAAGCTCAGACTGACGAGAATTGACGCGCTCTTCCAATGTGGCCACGGCTCCCGAAAGATCGGGCGACCGACGCAGGAAGATCGCAGCACAAATGACGCCAAGTACCAGGGCGATCGCTGCCGCAGCCAGCAGCTCAGGAGTCAATGTCAACGGGATTACCTCCGGCTGAGCGAAACCAATAGAGGCTCGCCACAAGGACTCAGATCAGATTGGTGTGGACAGCGCGGATCAGCGCATCGCGCACTTCAACGCTGACAGACTCGTCAGATTCCGGTATCAGCCGGATCGCGCCTTCTTCGTTGACCAGTCGCAGCGTGATGGCAACAGGCTCGAAATCCTCGTCATCGCCTCCTCCGAACAGCCTTCCGAAGAATCCAGGCTGGTCTTCTTCGGCAACCGGCGCATAGTTCACCGTGAACAAGGCGGCGGCACGCTCGTTGGTGGTGATCTCGATATCGGCGTTGCCCAGTGCCTGCGACACCTGGGACCACGCGCGATCAAAGTCGATGCGAAGCTGCAAGGTATCACCATCTGCAGTGCGGATTATCCCTGCCTTGCTCTCGGCTTCGATGCTGCCGGCCAGCAGTGACACAGAAGACGCACGGTATAGATCGGTACGATCGGCCAAATACAGGGAAATGTCATCCAGCATGCGGGTTTCAACGTCAAGATCGGCCGAGCGTTCGGGCCACACAACTGGCGCTGACGTGTCTGCCACAAAAGCTTCCCCTACCTGCAGTACGTATATCTCAGAGTTTCCAGCATGCAGGCCAGGCTCGATGCGGACCTGATACTTGTTTCGGCTGCCGGCTTCGCCCAGCCAGGCTGTTTCCATGACCGCAGTCACTGGATCTTCAAGGCTCAATGGGGTCTGATTGGTGGACCAGTAGTCCCGAAGACGCGGCCAGACCTGACCAGGTTCCGCGCCGATGACTATCCAGCGGCGATCGCCGAAGCGCTGCACCACTACGCCTTCTCGCACATTGGTATCCATGGCCCGCGGTGCCGGCGCATCAATGAAGAATGGCTTGTCTGCCGGCACATTCTCCGGCACGACATAAAGTACATCGAGTGTGAAGCTGTCAAAAGTGTCTGGGATAGTCATGGGTGGAATGACCGGCGACGCCAGATAGTCACCCTGACGATCTCGAAACACACCGTCATCCCCTGTCAGGTACGAACACCCCGCGAGCACCGTGCTGACTGCCGTGCTCAGTAGAATTGCTCTCAGTGCCTTCATCTTGTATCTCACGTTCGCATGTGCGCTTTTGAAAATCCTGCACGAATGCCGCAGGAACAAACTACCTTATTTCAGCAGGCCAGCCTGACGCATTGCATCGGACAGTACCGCATGGAATCCCGCACTCAGCGCCACCAGGGGCAACCTGATACCCGGCCCAATCATACCCAATTTGGCCATTGCCCACTTCACAGGCACGGGATTGCCTTCTACAAAAAGCAGTTCATGCAGGCCGGCCAGACCAGCGTCTATTGCCAGGGCGCCATCGGCATGGCCCTGCATGGCCAGCGCACACATACGGCGCATCTGATCTGGCACGAGATTGGCTGTCACAGAAATATTGCCGTGACCTCCTTCGAGCAACAACTGCCGTGCCGTGGCATCGTCACCCCCATAGATGCGGATACGATCACCACATAGTTTCAGCAATTCCCGGCACCGAACCATGTCACCACTGGCTTCCTTGATGCCAACGACATTTTCCATGTCCGCCAGCCGCGACACGGTACTGGGCAGAAGGTCGCACCCTGTTCGCGATGGAACATTATACAAAATTTGTTTTATATCAACTTCTTCCGCTACTTTTTTGAAGTGCTGAAAGAGTCCCTCCTGGCTGGGTTTGTTGTAATAGGGGGCAACCAGAAGACAGGCATCTGCACCATACTCCAACGCAGCGCGCGTGAAATAGATCGCTTCCCGGGTGGAATTCGAGCCAGTACCAGCTATGACAGGAAGGCGCCCTGCCACCTTGTCGACACAATGGCGCATGAGGGCGCAATGCTCTTCTTCTGAGAGCGTTGGTGACTCTCCCGTAGTGCCAGCAACAACAATGGCATCGGTACCACTGGCGATATGCCATTCAATGAGTCGGTCGAAAGTCTCAAAATCGATCTCACCCTGTGCAAGCATCGGCGTGACGATGGCCACGATACTGCCTTGAATCATTGCATTTCCTCTACTCTGGAAGTCAGTCGGACACGGGCGGCGACTTTAACACATCCGCCAGCTGCCGCACAGAATGGAGGGGTCAGTGCGGGTGTTGCAGTGGATGTTTGCGGGTGGTGTCAGGCCATGCGTTGATGATTGCCTTGACCGGCACAGCAGCTGCGGCAACATCTGCAGCATCAGTGGACGATTGTGCGGCAGCAGGTTGCTGATCCAGCGCACAAGCAAGGTCTTGTCTTTGAGCATGAAGAATACCAGCCCGGGAACCAGTACCAGGAAAACAAG
>CAISYX010000282.1 GCA_903889815.1 uncultured Gammaproteobacteria bacterium | reverse complement strand
CCCGCGACAGGAGTGACCACGTCCATTACCGGGCAAAATGTCAGTGTCAAGGGCGGCAGTTTTGGCTCGACGCTCGTGGAAGTTGGTCAATTGTCTGCCCTGATTGCGAAGATCATCGCGGATACCACGCCAGTGCCGCCGCCTCCTGCGCCAACTCCTGTGTACGATCTGACTGCCACCGGCACCGGACAGGTCCGCATACTCAACCTTGCCGCTGTCAACCGGACCATCAACGAGAAACGCTCCAATCTCACGCGGCCCCTGGCGACAGATACGGCAGCACTCCGGGCAATCGTGCAGGACGTGATGAAGGATGAAGTGCGCCAGTTTGATACCGTGACTGTTACGGTGACTTCCGATACCGCCACCGCACTGACCTTCAGCGCGACGGTGGTCAGCAACACGGTGTCGGCGGGCAACAGTACTTCCCGCACTTACCAGCTGGTCATTACCTTGCGGCAACGCTGAGCGCTGCTGTCATTCCCCGAATTCCTGCTGCATGACCTGGGCCAGGCGCGCGAGATAACGCGTCTGGCGTTCCAGAGCCGCGCGGGCGACTGCATGGGTCACCAGCTGAAAATACACGGACGTGAGTGGTGGCAGATGTGCCAGTTGCCACAGGTCTGCGCGGATGACACTGGCTATGCGCGGATACCCCCCGATGGTCTGGCAGTCACTGGCCAGCACAATTGGCAGCCCATCTGACGGTACCTGAACATCCCCGGGCAGCACGCCCGATGACAACAGGGAAAGTGCCGCACGCAACTGCAGCGGCGCGCCATTCAGCCGCATGCCCATGCGATTGCTCTGATGACTTATGCGCCACGGCTGCATCCAGAACTGGGTGTGCGACGCGGCCGTGAATTGCTCATGGTCAGGTCCCGGAAGGGCCCGCAGCACATGGGTCGGAGCCAGGCCGCGTACTCCTCGCGAGGCATTGGCCTTGAGCAAACGCGCCGTGCCCAGTGGCAGCAGATCGCCAGCTTCCAGCGCGCGTCCTTCATGTCCCCCAAACCCTGCCTTCAGATCGGTGCTGCGTGAACCCAGTACCAGAGGCACGTCAATGCCGCCTGCCACGGCAAGATAGCAGCGGGCTCCGGGGATGGCCGGTCGGGTGAGCGACAGGGTGCTGCCTGCAGGAATGCTGACGCGATGTCCCGGCAGCACGTGGTTCCTGCTGGCTGCACCTGAACAGTCCTCGAGAGTCGGCGCGAAATCGACACCACTGAGCACGATCACCGCGTCGGCATGGAAACGCAGGTGCACCGGGCCGACACTGATTTCCAGTCCTGCCGCCCCGGGGGCATTGCCCAGCAGCAGATTGGCTTGTTGCAGAGCGAGGGTATCCAGCGCGCCGCACTGGCTGATTCCGAGGTGGCGCTGACCGTGACGCCCGAGGTCCTGCACGCTGGTCAGAACGCCGCAGCGCAGGACTTCCACCAGGGCAGGAGTCGAATGTCGTGCGGCGGAGCCTTTCACTGCGCCTCCTTCACAAAGCGCACAGTGTCGCCGGGCTGCAGCAGTGCCGCAGGGGTAGCGGCCGGGTCGAACAGACGCACGGAAGTGCTCCCGATGATGTGCCAGCCGCCCGGAGTGGACAGGGGATAGATGCCTGTCTGGCTGCCACCAATGGCGACCGCGCCAGCGGGTATGGCCAGGCGTGGTGTGTCTCGACGCGGGGAATGCAGGCGGGTGTCGAGGCCGCCGAGATAGGCGAAGCCCGGCTGGAAGCCCAGGCAGAACACGCGATAAATGGCGTGTGTGTGCAGGTGGATGACTTCGTCTGGGGAGAGGCCGCAATGTCTTGCAACGTCGTTCAGGTCAGGCCCGACGTCGCCTCCATAGCGCACTGGAATCTCGACGGTGTGGCCGGCTATATCGCCTTGAGGTGTCTCCTGCCACAGCGTGCCCAGATGTTTCTTCAGTGCTGCATAGGGACATGGGGCGCCTTCAGGTACTGACCAGCGCAACAGCAGATTGCCCATGCCCGGCACGATTTCCAGCAAGGACAGCGCCTCTCGTTCCGTTTCCAGCCTGGCACACAGCTGCCAGAGTTGCTGCTGCAGGGGCAGGCCTGGCGCCGCAGCGTCGGAGGCGGTGAGCGTGCAAAGCAGGGCATCTTCACCAATGCGGACAATACGAGGGGGAGAACTCATGGTCTTAATCTATAGCAGCCCTCGAGTGATTGCCATCGGGAAGAATGCTGTATCGTTCATCTGTCATTCAGCAGAACTTTCCGCATACTGTCTGCGACCAAGCCGTATACAAAACAGGCATTACCCAGATCCCCCAGAAAATGGAGTTGTTCCCATGCGTCACTCTTTACTGCCTCTGAGCGCTCTTCTCGCCAGCCTGCTGGCAGCGCCCGTCAGCGCCCAGAACGTCAATCTGCTGCCCGAGGGCCAGACCCTGATTACCTTGTCTGTTACGGAGCGCGTGCAGGTGGAGCAGGACACCTTGATTGCCACTCTGCGCTTGGAGCGTGATCACCGTGATGCGGTGACCTTGCAGAGCGAGATCAATGCCGCGATGGCGCAGGCGCTGGAGACCGCCGAAGGCGACGAGGCTGTGAAGGTCGCCACCGGCTACTACTCGGTATACCAGTACAACACCTCGCCCCAGGGCGGTCGCAACAACGACGTCTGGCGCGGCTCGCAGTCCATTACCCTGGAAGGCCGGGATGCCGCGAAGATTCTGGCACTGGCGGGCGAGATTCAGGAGCAGGGTTTCCTGATGAGCGAACTCAGCTATGTGCTGAGCACGGCGCGGGCCGACGAGGTGCGTGACTCCCTGATGGAGAGTGCCATTGCCCGCGCCACTGCGAATGTCGAGCGCGCGGCTCGCGCCATGGGCAAGAGCGACGTGGACATTGCGGTGCTGGATGTCGATGCCGCACTGGGCTACGCCCAGCCGATGATGATGGCCCGCGGCGTGGCCATGGACGCCATGGAAATGGCCGCCCCGGTCGCCGAGGCCGGCGAATCGGAAGTCTCCCTCACCGTGCGCGTGCAGGCTGTCGCGCAGTAGATTTCTCCCTGAAACAAGCCATCCCCCCGAAGTGCGACCCGCGCACAGGGGGGTGCGCCAATTTGTCGCATTGTGCCCGTGTCATGTCCCGCAGGGTTCTGGTGTCACTCTTTGAAAGTGGCTCGTTCGCCTGCAGGGCAGGCTCCCACTTCTGCGAGTTACTCTGCGGTTGCGGGGTACTCGGTCAGCACATCCCGGAAGGTTTCCAGAAAGGCCGCTGTGGCCGCACCCTGGTGCATGTATTCGCCCGGCTGTACTGAATGCAATCTGCTGACTGTCCCGCCCCATACCACCTTGCCGCCGCTGCGCTCGCGAATGGTGATGTCGATGGCGGCGATATAGTCCAGTTCCACATTCATTGATTCCATGCGAATGAAGGGGTCAATCGTCTGCTGATCGGGATTCAGGTTCACATGGCGGTAGGCCAGATTGACAATCAGCTCACTGCGCTGGTCGTTGCGTGCCAGACCTTTTTCCTGGAACGCAGTGTCAAATTGCGCAACGGCGTAGTCACGCAGAAACAAGGGCAGGGTGACGGCTTCGATGCCATAACTCTGGTAGGTGGCGTAGTCGCCAGGACAGCAGATGGTCACTGTGTTGCCGATCTTCATCCCGGGTGATCCTGCACAGGAAACGAGAACTGTCAGCAGGGCAGTCAGGACTACTGCTTTCAATGAATTGCCTTTTTTCATCAGTCATTCTCCTCATACGGTGGATTGCGACAATGACAGGTTAGCGCTGTTGCGAGTGCACGCGAGCGGCAATTGGCCCTGGCTTGATGCAAGTCAAGAAAGCGGAGAATTATTGATCAGAAGAGTCCCTGGCACTGTACGTTACCGCACAGCGCCAGGACAGGAGGGTCAGGTGTTGCCGTCGATGAAGCGCATGATTTCGCGATTGAGAATATCCGGACTTTCAAGATGCGGGTTGTGGCCAACATCCGGAATCATGTACAGCTCGCCCTGAGGCAGAAGGTCAACGGCGCGCTGGGTGGCGTCGGGGTAATTGGGGCCGTCTTCCGCACCGCCGATCAGCAGGGCAGGAATGTTGATCTTCGGCCAGTAAGTGTCGACGGGCTGAGATGTCAGGCCGCTGTTCATCGAGCGCACCAGATTCAGGCGATGGTACTCGCCGCTCAGCGCGAAGCCGTAGCGAATGCGCACGTGTTCCATGTACTCCGGTTTCCAGTTCACGATGCGGTTTTGCTCCTGGCGCAGATTCGCCTCGTAGACGGCCTGCAGATCGGGTTCGGCGTCGCCGGGGCTCGGCTCGCTCCAGGGGCGGCCACTGTCGGAATCGTTCAGCGCAATCGGGTTCACCATGATCAGGTGTGTTGCCTTGTCCGGGTAGATGTGAGCAAAGTTGCTGGCGAGCCGGCCACCGAGGGAATGCCCCGCGATCACGACTTTTTCAATGCCATGCTTCTCGAGAATGGCATTGACGTTGGAGGCATGCAGATTCACATCATAGGGAATGATGGGTTTGGAAGATTTGCCCCAGCCCAGCCTGTCAATGGTGATGGTGCGATAGCCCGACTCGCTCAATGCCTTGATGGTGTCCGCCCAGTAGAACCCGTAGTAGCTGGAGCCATGCAGCAGGACTACTGTCATGCCGTTGGCCTGGCCCGTGGGCATCACGTCCATGTAGGCAATGCGCACATCCTGGCCGTAGAGCTCCCGGTGCAGGAAACTGACGGGGTAGGGGTACTGAATCTCTTCAAGATTGATGGACACCGGGCCCCAGTCGGCTGGAGGTGTTGCCGGTGGTGTGGACTGCGCGAAGGCGTGGGCGCCGATCAGCAGCGAGGTGGCGGAAAAAAGTACGGCGAGTGGCCGTTTGAAAAGTCTAGTTGTGTGCATTTGATTATCCTTGTTGTTGTCGGAGCGTGATGG
>CAISYX010000281.1 GCA_903889815.1 uncultured Gammaproteobacteria bacterium | reverse complement strand
GCCCCGCTACATCGTCATGAGCACCGGCACCGGCGGCACCTCGGCCACCCTTGGGCGCTACATCCGCTACCGCCGCTACGACACCGCGCTGGTGGCGGTGGACCCCGACAATTCCGTATTCTTTGAGGCCTGGACCACTGGCCGCCGCGACCTGACCTGCCCCGGCGGCAGTCGCATCGAAGGCATCGGGCGGCCCCGCGTGGAGCCCTCGTTCATCCCCAGCATCATCGACCGCATGATCAAGGTGCCCGACGCGGCGGCCATGGCCACGCTGTGCTGGCTGAAAAAGGTGATTGGCCGCAAGGCGGGCGGATCGACGGGCACGAATCTGTGGGGAGCACTGCAACTGGCGAAAGAGATGGCGCAGGCGGGGGAATCCGGTGCCATCGTGACCGTGCTGTGCGACACCGGCGAGCGCTATCTGCACACCTATCACGATCCGGCGTGGGTGGCGCGGGAGTTTGGGGATATCAGCGCGTGGGAACAGCAGTTGCCTGGACTGTAGGAGCGGGCAGGCCCGCCCCAACATCTATGCAATATTGAAGTTGAAGTTCAATATTGCATGACACGTGGGAGCGGGCTTGCCCGCGAACTTGTCTGCAGAATCTGTTCGCGGGCAAGCCCGCTCCCACAGGCAGGGCCCCCTCCCACAGTCAGCCCCTCCCAAAGTCAGCCACCCTCCCCGGCAACACCCGCCGCGCCACGGCCAGCCCTGCACCAGCCCCCAGCCCGTCGGCCAGCAGGTCGCCCCAGGCGGCAGTGCGGCCGGGCACAAACGACTGAATCACCTCGGTCAGCCCGGCAAACAGCAGCAGCGCCGCCGCCAGCAGCCACCACACACCCTTGCGGCCATGCCAGCCCCGCGCCAGCAAGGCACCCGCCACAAAGAACAAACCGGCGTGGACGATCTTGTCGACAGGCAGCAGCGCAGGCTCGTCCGGCGAAGGCGGCAGGTTCAGCAGCGCCTTCACGAAGTCGGCAAGCTGCGACACCACCGCGCCCGGCAAGCTGAGGATCACCAGCACACCAAATAGAAACAGGCCGGCCAGCCACTGGTAGCGGCGGGTGCGGGCGGTGGGGTTAAGGGGGAGAAGCTGAAACATGAAAATCCTGTAGGAGCGGGCTTGCCCGCGAACGTGCTGAATAGTATCTGTTCGCGGGCAAGCCCGCTCCCACAAAATCAGCATATTCCCCTATGTCCGGTTTGACACACTTCCCTGTTAGACTCGCCGCACCTGAACGCACGGAGCACTGCACATGAAAATTCTTGTCACCGGCACCGCCGGCTTCATCGGTTCACACCTGGCCCAGCGCCTGCTGGCACGCGGCGACGAAGTGGTGGGGCTGGACAGCATCAATGACTATTACGACGTGCGTGTGAAATACGGGCGCCTGCAGCGCGCCGGCATCCGCGAGACCGACATCGCCTACAACACCCTCGTCACCTCGCGCACCCTGCCCGCCTACCGCTTCATCAAGCTGCAACTGGAAGACGCCGAAGGCCTGAACGCCCTGTTCGCCGCCGAGAAGTTCGACGCCGTGTGCAACCTGGCCGCCCAGGCAGGCGTGCGCTACTCGCTGCAGAACCCCCGCGCCTATGTCGATGCCAACATCATCGGCTTCCTCAACATCCTGGAAGCCTGCCGCCACCACGGCGTGAAGAACATGAGCTATGCCAGCAGCTCGTCGGTTTACGGCCTGAACGAGGAGCTGCCCTTCTCCACCAGCCACAACGTGGACCACCCCATCAGCCTGTATGCCGCCAGCAAGAAGGCCAACGAACTGATGGCCCACACCTACAGCCACCTGTTCGGCATTGCCACCACTGGCCTGCGCTTCTTCACCGTGTACGGCCCGTGGGGACGCCCCGACATGGCCCTGTTCCTATTCACCAAGGCGGCCATCGAAGGCAAGACCATCGACGTGTTCAACCACGGCAAGATGCTGCGCGACTTCACCTACATCGACGACATTGTGGAAGGCGTGGTGCGGGTGATCGACAACCCCGCCAAGGCCAACCCGGCGTGGAGCGGCCAGGCGCCCGACCCGTCAAGCTCGTCGGCCCCGTGGAAGGTGTACAACATCGGCAACAACAACCCGGTGCAGCTGATGGACTTCATCGAAGCCATCGAGCGTGCGCTGGGCATGAAGATCAAGAAGAACCTGATGCCCTTGCAGGCAGGGGATGTGCCGGCCACGTACGCAGACGTCAGCGACCTGGTGGAGGATTTGCACTACCAACCCGCGACGCCCGTACAGGTGGGCATCGACAGGTTTGTGGCGTGGTACAGGGAGTTTTTCGCTGTGTAGGAGCGGGAGCTGAATTTGTGGGAGCGGGCTTGCCCGCGAACATTTCGCTTGCAAGCAAGCTCCCACAGGCCCGCGAACGCGTGGCCGATTTCACGAGGCTGTGCTACCTTACAAGTAGTAAGGAACCAAGGAGTCCCCCATGTCCAGTGCCAGCGTCAGCAGTAAAAGCCAGATCACTATTCCAGCCGCCGTGCGCGATGCACTGAAGATCGGGCCCGGTGATCGCATTGATTTCATCCAGACAGCCGATGACCGTTTCGAGATTGCAGCCGCCACGCAAGACGTGACGCGACTGCGCGGCATGGTCAAAACCACGCACACTGTCAGTGTGGAGGAAATGAACGCCGCCATTCGACTCAAGGCCAAGACACTGTGACAGGCCTCGATACGAATGTTGTCGTGCGCTATCTCACGCAAGACGATGCCACGCAGACGAGCCGTGTGAACACGCTTTTCGAAACAGTGCTGACTGCTCAGAATCCAGGCGTCATTACGCTGGTGACACTGGCAGAGGTGGTGTGGGTGCTGGAATCCTGCTATGCCCAGCCCAGAACGGCGATTGCAGAGGTCATTCAGGCCTTGCTGAGTACGCGCAACCTGCTGGTGGAGAATGCATCAGCGGCATTCCTCGCGCTGCGCGCATTCTCAGAGGGCTCTGGCGATTTCAGCGATGCGCTGATTGTAGTGACAGCCCGGCAACTGGGGTGCGACAAGGTGGTGAGTTTTGACAAGAATGCACAATCCGTCGGCATGACAATGTTGTAAGACTCAGACTCAGGAAACACACATGAATGCCTCAAACACCACCCAGAATCTCCCCGACATTCGCTGGCAACAACGCTTCCAGAATTTCGAGCGTGCTTTCCTGCGTCTGCGCGAGGCCCTGGAACAAGACCCAGCCTCACTCAACCAGCTTGAAAAGGAAGGCATCATTCAGCGGTTCGAGTACACCTTCGAACTGGCGTGGAAAGTCCTGAAGGACAAGATGGAATTCGACGGCCTCGAGATCAACCAGATATCCCCCAAGCGCGTGGTGCGTGACGCCTATGCGGCACGCTACATCGACAATGCCGACCTCTAGCTGCAGATGATCGGCGACCGCAATCTGATGAGCCACACGTACGATGTAGCCAAATTCGAGGCCGTGATTGACACGCTTCGCAGCAGCTATTTGCCCCTGCTGGACGAGTGGTACCTCCAACTCAAGGAAGAACTCACACTGTGAAGCCCGAACTTCCCGCCAAGGTGCTTAACCCGCTGACGCACGCGCAGCTCTGCAGCGTGTTCGCACGCTACCCCGCCATCGACAAGGTTGTCCTGTTCGGCTCACGCGCTCTGGGCAGCCACCATGAGCGCAGCGACATTGATCTGGCAGCATACGGCAGCGCAATTGATCGCCACACGCTGGCTGCAGTCCTGCTGGATATTGATGATCTGGATACGCCACTGAAGGTCGACTTGCAGTCGGGCGACGAGATCCGCAATGCCAAGCTGAAGGATCACATCAGAAGAGTCGGCCAGGTGCTCTATACCCGGCAGGCCTGAGGTGCATGAGCGGGCCTATGTTTGACATATGC
>CAISYX010000280.1 GCA_903889815.1 uncultured Gammaproteobacteria bacterium | reverse complement strand
TTCTCCAGGAACACCACCGCCAGAATCAGCCCGCCCTGCACGATGATGATGACCCAGCGCAGAAAGCGGCGCGTCTCCACCAGGTCATTGCTCCAGCCGCGCGCACACCAGAACACGGCAAAGACGGCGAAGAACAACTGAATGAAATCGGGCACCGGCCCCAGCAGGAACTGCGAGAGGGAGCTGTCGGCTTCAATGGACAGAAAGGCGGAGGGCCGGTAGGAACGATAATTCAGATGATCCAGCACCAGCTGCACCACCAGCAGTGCCACCAGCGGCCTGGGTGTGCGATGACTGTCCTGAAACACATGGTAGCAATACAGCGTGAACAGCCCCGGAATCGCATTGGCGCCCAGATTCAGAACGACTCCCCAGCCGCCTGGCGTCAGCCGCAGCGCTGGGTCGATGTGCGACAGCGACATGCCATTGATCAGATAGCACACAATTCCCAGCGCGAGCACGAAGAACAGTCTGGCACTGATGTCATGAGTTTCGGCTTTCAGATAGCCGAAGGCCAGCATCAGTATCGAGAAGATCGCGAGCAGCTGTGCGCTGAAAAGTAACAAGAGGCACCTCGTGGCAATGTGGGCCGGTATCTAAGCACAGTCCTCCCATGGCCTCAATGCAGGGGCTGCAAAACCCGACACGATGCAGAAATTCGAGTCATTCCGCCTTGTCGCCGCCTCAGATGGACCTGATCTTTCCGATGTCCCAGTGGGTAAACAGTCGCTTCGTGCTCAGTTATTGCAACGGCTTCGGCGAAGCCCTGACAAGCTACAACAAACAAACCACCAGCCTGCCGTATTTCTCAATGCGCAGATCGCCGGGGAAGACTGCATAGTATGCTGTGACGTGCTGGCGGACGAAGCGGTTGTCAGCCTGCAGCCCCTCGCATTACTCTAGCCCCTCACAACAAGAACATCCTTCAGGAGACTCCCGATGCCCGACACATTCCGCAAGACCCTCTTCGCCATTCTGCTGGCCAGCGCAGGTTCTGCCGCCACTGCGGCACCGGGAACCCTCGCCTTCGTGGGGGCACGCATCATCGACGGCACGGGGGCAGCGGCCATCGAGGACGCGGTGCTCGTTGCCACTGACGGCCGCATCGTCGCCGTCGGCCCCGCCGCCAGCACACCAGTGCCCGAGGGCGCCCAGCGCATCGACGTCGCGGGCAAGACGCTGATCCCAGGCTTGATCAACACCCACGGCCACGTGGGCGACGTGCTCGGCCTGGAAGCCGGCCACTATGATCGCGGCAATGTGCTGCGCCAGCTTGGGCTTTACGCCCGCTACGGCGTCACCACCGTGAACAGTCTGGGCGATGACGAGTACGAAGGCTTCGAGGTCCGCAACGAACAGAACCCGCTGTATCTGGACCACGCCAGGCTGCTGGTGGCAGGCCCCGTGCTGGCCCCTGAAACGGTGGAGCAAGCCGTGCGCGCCGTGAACGGTGTGGCCGACCAGAGCGTGAACTATGTGAAGATCCGTGTGGACGACAATCTGGGACGCACAGCGAAGATGGCGCCGGAGATCGTGGCCACCATCGCCCAGGAATCCGAAAAACGCGGCATCCCCCTGGCCGTGCATACCTATACTCTGGCGGATACCAAGGCGACGCTGGCTGCCGGCGCGGACCTCATTGCCCACAGCGTGCGGGATGCCGAAGTGGATGACGAGTTCATGTCTGCCATGAAGGCTGCCGATGTCTGCTATGTTCCCACCCTCACCCGCGAGCTCTCCACCTTCGTGTACGAAAGCGAGCCGGCTTTCTTCAGCGACCCGTTCTTCCTGCGGGATGCGGACCCGGAAGTGATCGCCACGCTGCGCGAGCCCGAACGCCAGCAGCGCATGCGCGACAATGCCTCGGCCCAGCATTACAAGAACAATGCCCTGCCCATGGCACTGCGCAACCTCAAGACCCTGCAGGACAACGGCGTGAAGGTGGCCATGGGCACCGATTCCGGCCCGGCGACCCGCTTTCAGGGCTACTTCGAGCATCTGGAGATGAGCATGATGGTGGAGGCAGGCCTGACGCCCATGCAGGTGCTGCAGTCTGCCACCCAGGTAGCGGCCGACTGTCTCGGGCTGAACTATCTCGGTACGCTGGAGCCAGGCAAGTGGGCGGATGTGCTGGTGCTGGACCGCAACCCGCTGGAGGACATCGCCAACACCCGCTCCCTGAGTCAGGTGTGGATTGCCGGCAATCCGGTACCCCCGGCGCCCTGAAGCGGCTCAGCGCCCTTCGTTGACGAACAGCACGAGGTTGGCGCTGGCACTGCCGATGGCGACAACATCCTTGAAGCCATCGCCGGTGAAGTCTTCGACGATCAGTCCGGAGACGGCCACCCTGCTGGCGTTGAGCGAGGTGCGCTCCCACAGCCCGGTGTCACGAAGATAACGGTACGCGTGCAGACCGTAAGGTTCCGACCGAAAGCCGGCCAGAATCTCGTCCTGCCCGTCATTGTTCAGATCCGCGGTCAGCAGGGCGTGGCCACCGCGAAACTCGGCGTCGATCACCTGCCGCAGCCAGGGCTGGTCCTGTTCGCCGCTTGCTTGGTAAATCACCACTTCATTGCCATGCCATGGCTCGATGCTGGCCAGAAAACGCTCGCCATCGAGCACGCCCACGGCCACTTCGCTGCTGCCCTGGGCGGGACGCGTTCCGCGATTGCCTTCCCCCAGCAACACCTGACTGACAAACAGACCGTCGTACCCCAGTTGCAGCAGCTCGATACCTGCGAAACTGGCTGTCAGAAAATCCTGCCGGCCATCGGCGTCCCAGTCCTCGATCTGTAGCCCATGGGCCATCTCCAGCGTGTCGCTGAGGATGACCTTTGGCCACACGCCGCGCGGATCGGCGGGCACGGCGTAAGCAGTCAGCTGCGCGCCGGCGGCATAATCGGGAGCAGCAGCGCCAATCCCGATGATGGGAAGTACCAGCAGCTCATGGCGACCATCCCCTTGCACATCGGCCCAGCGCACACGGTGGGCGGTGGGGATCGCGTCGATGCGGTGGGCCTGCCAGGCCTGCTGGTCGCGGGGATTGCCAGGATTCTCGAACCACTGCACCAGCCCCCCGGAGGTGGAATTGCTCAGGCTGAACTCACTGGCCAGCACCAGATCAACGTCGCCGTCGCCGTCGACATCATGGGGCGCCGTGGCGATATTGCCGCTGGTCGCGGTGCTGATGGTGTACTTCTCCCAGTCGGGGTTGCGGTACCACACGAACTGCGCCGGCGTGGTGGCCAGCGCCACGATGTCACGCAAGCCGTCGCCGTCGATGTCGGCCGCCTCCACGCCATAGCCGCCGGCCATGGCATCGTCCACCAGCAGGCGGTCGAAACGGGCCGCGCCGGTCGATTGACACGCCGTCGCGAGGCTGGCGAGCAAGACCAGAATCGCGGGGCGCAGGAGTGCGTGATTTGACATGTCCATTCTCTAAGAAAGCTTCCCGGGGGCGCTTTTTACTCTGAGCGCTTGCGCATGGTCAACAACAGCGAGCCGCTGGTCAAGGCCATGGCCAGAATCAGCACCAGCGAACCGCGGGGCAATCCCGGCACTGGCGCCTCCACGACCAGCTCAGCCTGCATGCCAGGGCTGCTGTTCTGCGCGTTGGTGGACTGCACGGGGTAGCGTGCAGCAGCCCCGGGCACGATGAATGTGCCGGTGACGCGCTGTCCGCCATTGGCCTCCAGCATGAACAAGCCGCCCGGATACAGCGCGAAGGGCAGTCCCTGCAGCAGCCATTGATGGCGGGTGGCGTCGTCGTTGACGAGCGTGACAGTGACGCGACTGCAGGGAGGTACGACTAGCGTGCGGATGTCATAGGCGAAGACCTCTTGCGTCCCTGGCAGTGCGTGCCGCGTGCCGGCATGCACGGTGTAGGCAGCTTCTCCACTGATGGCCGTGCAGTCCTGGGGCAGCTGCGCGGTATTGGCGTGCAGTACCATGCCGGCAGTATCAAAGAACGGCGAGAGTGTGGCTGGCGGCGCCGCGTCATGGGACTCGCGCTGCAGTGGCTCGGCTATGTCGATGCGGGATACTTCCACACCGGGCTCTGGCTGCACGAGTGGCTGTACTCCGGCAGGCTGGGCCATGGCTATTGCACAGCCGAGAGCGCTCAGCGACATTGCCAACATTTGCCTCAGACGGAAGATCAAGTGGGTCTCCCGGGCGCAGGTCGCTTGCGCCACATCGGCAACAGCAGCCCTCCCAGGCCGGCCAAAGCCAGCCCCAGTGCCAGGCCGAAACCGCTGAATTGCAACAAGTCACTCGTGTCCATGGCGGCTGCCACCGACGTATCGGCCAAGACGGTGGCGAAGGGCGGTACGCGCAGCTGCCAGGCAGTGTCGACAGTCACCAGCGTGTTGTCGGGACGGTTTTCTTCGACGATCACCCGGCCCTGCAGACCGCGGGTCACAGCCGTGGCGTCCTGCGCTCCATAGCGCCCTTCGCCCACGTTGACTGGTGTCAGGCGATAGGTGCGGGCTTCGCCGGGCATTGCCACATCGGCAAGGTCCGCGGGCGGCCCGACAGGGCTGAGCGCTTCGGCATCCACGCCTTCAAACTGCAGGGCGAGGGGCAGGTGAAAAGAATTCTCGAGAGTGATCAGAACGGAATCGCCCTGCTCCATGCGCAGGTCAGGGGACGCTGGCGATGACACCGCGGGCAGCTCTTGCGGGACTTGCCACTGCGCCAGCCCAAAGGCCTTGGGCACAAAGGCCCAGTGCTCGCCCTCGGCTGCGCTTACAGTGACGACTTCCAGGCGCAGGTGTATGTCATCCGGGTCGCCGTCCCCATCCAGATCAGCGCCTTTTTCCAGGGCATCCGGAGCAAGTCCGGCACGCAGCAGCGTTTCCGTGGCTACCTTGTTGGTGCCCCGCAGGAACGCAGTGCGGGCGTAGGCGGTGTCAGCGTCCGGGACCAGGGCAATCGTGCTCCCGGGATCCTGCACTTCGGGCAGCGGCTGGAACAGAGTACCGAGGGCGGACAGCAAGGGCAGCGGAAACAGCAGAAAGCCAGTCACAACGCCGGAGACGAGATAGATCACTGCACGCATTCCGACTCCTGCTCTCGTTTTCTGGCGAAGGGCAACGGTAGCACAGCTTTGCACGTCGCACGATGCGGTGCGCCACGCAGGAAGTCGCCCACGGAATGGATCCACTTGCCGGAGGTCAGCACAGGATTAGCGTGCAAGTGCAGGCGGGAG
>CAISYX010000279.1 GCA_903889815.1 uncultured Gammaproteobacteria bacterium | reverse complement strand
TGATGTCGCTGTCAGCCAGCGGTGTTGCGACGCCCCACATCAACGCGCTCTGTTCGCCGCGTGTCTCGCGGTTCTTGTATGCGGTCAGTGCTGTAGTGACAAATGCCACATCGCGTCCCGCCAATTGTGGGCCGACGCCACCTTCACCCGCAGTGCCGTGGCAGGACTGGCAAGCTGCATAGGCTGCTTTACCCAGTTCTACCGGATTCATTGCCGCCGCAGCTTCTGCTTGCGCGCGGGCCTGTTCTACGATCGTGCCATTGCTGGCCAGGTAGTCCTGGTAGCACTCTCCAATGCAGAGATTCGTATCGGGACGATCGCGAATTTCAAGACTGGAGCTTGCGATTGCGGTAACGATGATGCCGGACGCCAGAAAGATGGCGGGATAAAGCAATTTGTTCATACTGACTCCTTGAATAATAGACGGTGTGTCTACGTGTGAGCGAGTTTAACAGATTGTATCCGCGTGCGAATCCGTACTTGGGCAGGAATCCTCATAGCGCATGAGCCTTGTAGCGCTGAATGTGTGGTGCAAGGATCTCCAGCGCGCTCTGCTGACAGGGCGGCAGGTCTGCATCGCTGACCTGCAACGCCACTGTGCGGTCACCCCATTGCACCAGGCCAGCGCCCCATGTCAGCCCGGCACCGAAGCTGGCCATCAGCACGTAATCGCCGGGCCTGATACGGTTTTCTTCCAGTGCCTCGGTCAGGGCAACGGGGATGGTGCCGGCCGAAGTATTGCCGTACTTGTGCACATTCACCATGATCTTTTCTTCCGGTATATCCAGACGCTTGGCCAGAGCATCCAGAATGCGTCGATTGGCCTGATGCGGCACCATGATATGAATGTCGTCCATCCGCAAACCCGTCTGCATGAGCACATCCTCGCAGGCGAACGCCATGCCCTTGATGGCACGCTTGAAGACTTCCTGTCCCTCGAAGTTCCAGCCAAGGTAGAGAAAGTCGTCGGAAAGTCGACTGTAAGCACTGCCGAAATTGGTGATCTGAATAGCGGAGGAGGTGTCCATGTCGCATCCGATGCGGGCGGCCAGCAGCCCCGTGCGCTCAGTGCTGGCTTCCAGAACTACTGCGCCGCAGGCATCGCCAAAAAGCACAGCCACATCCCGGCGCGCCCAGTTCATATAGTGGCTTATGAATTCTCCGCCAATAACCAGCACCTTTCGATGTGCTCCCGTCTTGATGAGATTCGTTCCGATGTGCAGCCCGTAAAGAAACCCGGTACATGCTGAATTGATGTCGATGGACGCGGCATTGCGCGCCCCGATGGCGTTCTGCACGAGGGATGCCGTGTTTGGGCAGAGCGAGTCCATGGTGAGGCTGCCCAGCAGGATCAAATCCAGTTCCTCGGGTGCCACGTTGGCTGCTGCCAGAGCGCGCCGTGCAGCCACGATTGCCATGTCAGAGAAGTTGCAGTGGCAGATGCGGCGTTCACGGATGCCCGTGCGTGAGGTGATCCACTCGTCGGAGGTATCCATGAACGTCGACAGATCGGCATTGCTGAGCACTGCCGGGGGCAGGCATTTTCCCCAGCCGGTGATCTTCGCGTAGTACATCGGGGCACCTCTATATTCTTGATGTCTTGATCGCTGGAAGAATACTGCATCCGCCATGCAGCTGGGTAGTCAGCAATCCAGAGCACAGGGGTCATGGCTTTGTCATCAAACAGGATTATGGTGTCGGGGCTTCCAATTCCTCTTCCATCAGCAAGGAGTTCGCCATGCCCCTGCATGCCCCCGCTTTGAACCGACGACGTTTTCTGGCCGGCGCCAGCCTTACCCTTGGCGCTCTCGCATTGCGAGGCTATCCGGTACTGGCAGCGGCCAGCGCACACTTTACCCACGGTGTCGCCAGTGGTGACCCCCTTGCGGATCGCGTCATCCTGTGGACGCGGGTTCTGCCCGGGGATGGCCTGTCCACGACGCTGGAAGTACAGTGGGAAGTCGCTCTGGATGAAGGCTTTGTTCAGCCAGTGGCAGAAGGCGTGACCAGTACTTCATCTGCGCGGGACTACACTGTGAAGGTGGATGCCGAGGGGCTGCAGCCTGGTCAACAGTACTTCTATCGCTTTACATCTCAGGGTGTGGAAAGCCCAGTGGGACGTACCCGCACGCTGGCCGCCCCTGGTGCGCAGAAGCTGCGCTTTGCGGTGGTTTCCTGCTCCAACTATCCGCAGGGCTTTTTCAACGTGTATCGCGAAGTGGCGTCCCGAGACTTCGATGCCGTCTTGCACCTCGGCGACTATATCTATGAATATGCCGCAGGGGGATATTCCAATCCGGTGATGCTGGAGAAAGGCCGCAATGTCAGCCCCGAGCACGAGATAGTGAGCCTGGAGGACTACCGCATGCGTTATGGCCTGTACCGTTCGGATGCGGATCTTCAGGCTGTGCATCAGTCACACCCGTTCATCTGTGTGTGGGACGACCACGAGATCACCAACAATACGTGGAAAGAAGGTGCCGAAAATCACAATCCCGGCGAAGGCGAATTCGCCGCAAGGCGCGTTGCTGCTATTCAGGCCTTCTACGAGTGGCTGCCGATCCGTGAACAAGGCAGCATCGAACAGGGCATCATCTATCGGTCGTTCGACTTTGGCGATCTTGCCTCGCTGATCATGCTCGATACCCGCCTTGTGGGCCGCGACGAGCAGCTTTCCCATGCCATGAATATCGACACATTGCGCAGTTCACTGGCCTCCAGTGCCCGCACTATCATGGGCGGAGATCAGGAGCAGTGGCTCGAGCAGCAGTTGCAGCGCTCGGCTTCTGCTGGTATTCCCTGGCAGATCATTGGCCAGCAATTGTTGATGGGCAAACTTAACCCTCCGCAGTTTGCTGACGAAGAGTTCGACATCACCCAACGCGACACCGTGCTTAACGGACGTTATGGCACCTTGCGCAACCGAGGCAGTCAGGGATTTCCGCTGAATCTGGATGCCTGGGATGGCTATCCCGCCAATCGCACGCGTGCACTCGATGCTTTCGCCAGACATGCCAACAACGTGGTCGTCCTGGCGGGCGATACCCACAGCTCCTGGGCCTTCAACCTGAAGAACGAGCGTTCTGAGCCCGTGGCTGTCGAAATCGGGACCCCCAGTGTGACCTCGCCGGGCTTCGAGAATTTCCTGCCTTTACCTGAAGAAAAGGTGGTGGCCGCTACCATGGCGACGAGTCCGGAACTGGTCTACATGAAACCCAACGGTCGTGGCTGGGTAGAGCTGGAGGTGGTCCCCGGAAGTGTGAGTGCGGCATGGCACTTTGTCTCCAGTATCACTGAAGTGGAATACGCGGTGGTCGACGGCGCGCGTCTCGAAGTCCGTGCAGGAGAACACGTGCTGCTGGGCTGATTCAGCGGCTCTGCACTGGCAATTGGTCGACTGCTTCCGCAGGACAGGCGATGACGTCGTCCTGACCTGCGGGCAGCAGGGCATTGAAGGGGATGATGCGATACTCGCCACTGTGGCGGCTTCGTGCATCCCGTCGACGAGCCTTGGATCCATCCTGTTTGCGTTTGTCGAAGGTAAACAGGCGGTAGTCCGGGGGTAGATGACTCAGCAGTTCCTCCATGCTGGTGAAAGAGAGTTCCTTGCCGTAGGTGACTTCGCACACCAGTAGCGGGCGCGTCTTGAGCAGAGTTTCCCGCAGCCCCTGCAGCGCAAACTTCTCGAATCCCTCCACGTCCATTTTCAAAATATCAATGCGGGCAATGTCTGCCAGTGGAAAAAAGTCATCGCCACGCACCAGTTCCAGTTCTCCAATGCTGACATTGCCCTTGCTGGTCGTGCTGGCGTCGAAAGAGCCGATGCCCTCGTTCGATCCTGTCGGAGCGAAGAAAGGCATCCGTGCATTTTCGTTGCTCAGGCCCAGAGGATGCACCGTGATGTTCGTCAGCTGATTGTGGCTAATCTGACTCAGCAGCCGCTGGCGTACTTTGGCGAAAGGCTCGAAGGAGTGCACGTGTGAGGCCAGCCTGGACATGAACAGAGAGTGTTGGCCAATATTGGCACCGATATCGACAAATACCGTGTTTTCCTTGTGAAGACTCGCCAGCGCATCGCGCAAGAAAAACAACAACGGTTTCTCGAAGGCCCCGTAGAAATGAATGTTGAAATCGATGTTGTTGTTCAGGTTGCCCTGATACTCGATACCAAAGAAGTCCTGTGTGAACGGATGATCGGGTGCCACCCCGTGCTTTGCCAGTCGCTTGTAGACTACTCGGGCAAGTGCTGAGGGGAGGCTCTGGGTATTCCAGAGGAAACGGCAGAGCTTATCGGTCACACTCACAAAGGAATCCTGTCTGGGCCTGGTGGCAATGGGGGTTCAAACGGTTGTAAAACGGGCGTGAATTCTACCTTTGTGCTACGTGTTGTGTGAATCATATTCCAGTTTTCGCGCGAATCCCGCAGACAAGCTAGACGCGGCTGTCGCAGAGGGCATACTGGCGACCTTGCTGTATCAGCCCCTCGCCAAGTCTTGACTGGCTCGCCTGGTGCGTTGCTACGCCGGAGGAGCTTCTTGCTCTTCCGGATTTTTCAGCAACGCGATGGGCTTTTCAGTTTGCATCGTGCTTCTTTGCAGGCTCCGCAGATCCCGCAGTATCTGCGTGCTGAGCTGGACCAGGTCCAGCAGACGTTTCCCCTCGCATTCACAGAATTGCAGAAAGGCGGGATTCTGCGCAAGGCGTTCTTCCTGCTCGATTTTCTTGAGCAAAAACTCGTAGCTCTCCAGCCGGCTGGTATACGCGGCAATCAGATCAGACAGGGTCATCCTGGCCTCCTTTTCAAGCGTGAATCTGGGTGCAATATTCAGCTGGATGTTCACGTTTGCAAGGCTGGTATCGGCGTCGAAGACACACACCCGTTTGCCTCGAGTGCTTAGAGCAATCGCGAGATTGACGCTGATGTTTGTCTTGCCAACGCCGCCTTTGCCGCTGCTGACAGCCAGTACGCGGCCATGCTCCGGAGTGTTGTCTGCCGCGCCTGCCATTGTAATTCCTGCGATTCGGGTATACTGCGGAGGATAGCAGAGACCAGAGGAAAACAGCATGATTGGAGTGATTGGAGGCACCGGACTGACCGAGCCGGTCTTTCTTGAAGACATTCAGACAGTGCCAGTGACCACCCCGTTTGCATCCGCACCAGTGCACATTTACCTCGGCAGGCTTGGAAGTACGCAGGTTGCATTCATTGCCAGACATGGCAAGGGCCACAAGGTACCGCCACACAGAATCAATTATCGCGCCAATGTCTGGGCACTTCAGCATGTGGGTGTCCGCGCAGTGATTGGTGTCAACGCGGTGGGCGGGATTCATGCGCGCACAGGTCCCGGAGCTCTGGCCGTGCCTCGCCAGATCATCGACTACTCATGGGGTCGCGAGCACACCTTTTTTGCGGACGGTCTCGACGCCGTCACCCACATCGATTTCACAAATCCTTACGCTGAATCTCTTCGGCAATTGTTGTTGCGCAGCGCTGCAGATGCGCCGGTCTGGGGTGAAGGAGTTTATGCCTGTACCCAGGGGCCACGATTGGAGAGTGCAGCTGAAGTGCGTCGTCTGCAGCGTGATGGTTGCGACATGATCGGCATGACGGGCATGCCTGAGGCAGCATTGGCACGCGAGTTGGGCCTTGCGTATGCCTGCCTGGCTTTGTCTGTGAACTGGGCTGCGGGGCTTACTGAGGAGCCTATTTCGATGGCAGCGATCGGCGAAGTTATAGATACCGGCATGGCGTCAGTGATTGCCGTGCTGTCCCGTGCAATTGCATCTTACGGAGCAGCTGACTGAGGCCCGGCGGCGTCTTCCTGAGTGACTGGCAAATCCAGGACAACAGGGGCAGGACGTTCGTACGTCGTGACCTGCACAAGCATGCCGAGTGCCGGATGATCAAGGTAGTGAAATTGATCCTGGCGCATCTCGCGGCTCTGATTGAACTGCATGATGCGAGTCACGGCATATTCGGTCTGTTGCAGCACGTCCACGCCACCTCTTGATTGCAAGGCAGTCGGGAGTACGGGCAATGTCCATTCTGATTTGACGCCCGCATCGGCTCCGAACTGGGTCAGCCACAGGTTTGCCTCCATGGTGAGACGATCCCGTGTACCGCCTGCATGGACAACAACACTGCCTTCCACTTCTGAGCGCTCACCGAACTCCCTGCCTCCCTGCAGTGCCACAGCCGGTGTCGCGCTGCGCCGTTGCAGAGGCTGACGCCAGGCATTGTGATACACAATCCTGTGCGCAGGAGACTGCGACAAGGTGCGATTGGTGCTTGCAAAGTCATGGGCTGATGGCGGCAGCGCCTGAAAGGCGTCTCTCTCGAGGTCGGGCATCGTGAAGCTGTCGCCCGGCGCATAGGGGCGCGGTCCCGCTGGGAGGGGCGCAGGCAGCTCGGCTGGCATGCCGGCTGCCGGAATGCCAGTCAGCACACTCCAGTCATCCAGCTGCAGGACATCCGCAATGTTTCGAAGGGCGAGCAGCTGATCTGGGAATCCGATGCTCAACTTTTCTGGAGACCATACTTCAGCATCGAGATTGGCATTCTCGTAGGTAAACAGCGTCATTTCCACCTGCACCCAAGGCTCCAGCGTTGCCGGGGCGGGCTGGGCCCACACACTGCCGTTCTGCAACAGCAGACACGCAGACAGTGCGGCCAGGGAGCGCCGTACCGGTGCAGCGTGGCGGGCAAGTAAGTGATCAGAGCTGATGGTCATGGGGTTCCGCATGGATATTTGCCGTCAGTGGCAACGATTGTCGGTGACTGTGCCGAGAATAAGGGATTCCTGCCGATAGTCCAATTGCCATCAGCGCACCACCTTGAGCTGGTTGAGCATCTGGTGAATGAACTCGATGCGCTTGTCGGCACCCGGGGCATTGTGCGTGAACTGCAACTGAGCAGGCCCGCTGAGCTTGTAGACCTTTGGCTGCATCTGAACAAGGCTCACGATGGAGCGCGGATCCACCTGTGTATGCTGGGCGAAGTGCAGCCTGCCTGTGGCGGTGCTGGCCTCGATTTTCATGATGCCCATGGCTTGCGCCCGCAGCCGCAGTGAGGTGATGCGGAACAACAGTTTTGTCTGATCTGGCAGAAGGCCGAAGCGATCGATCATTTCGACCTGGAGCTCACTCAGCGCCTCATCATCAGTGGCGCCGGCGATGCGTTTGTACATGATCAGGCGCGTGTGTACATCCGGCAGATAATCTTCGGTGATCAGGGCCGGTACCCGCAGATTGACCTCGCTGACACTCTGCAGGCTGCCCTCGATGTTCGGGCTGCGGCCCTCACGGATAGCCTTCACTGCCTCGTCCAGCATTTCGGTGTAGAGCGTGAAGCCAATTTTCTGAATGTG
>CAISYX010000278.1 GCA_903889815.1 uncultured Gammaproteobacteria bacterium | reverse complement strand
TGTAAAGCTTGGAACTGTCTTCGGCAGCACCAGAGATGATCAACGGCGTGCGGGCTTCGTCGATCAGGATCGAGTCCACTTCGTCGACAATGGCAAAATTCAGCAACTTTTGCTGTTTGTCTTCGAGACGGAACGCCATGTTGTCGCGAAGATAGTCAAACCCGAACTCGTTGTTCGTGCCATAAGTCAGTGAAGACTCATAGGCCGCACGCTTCTGCTCCTGGGTCTGCCCGCCAATGATGACCCCGACGCTCAGTCCGAGAAACTCATACAAGGGCCGCATCCAGTTGGCATCGCGCTCCGCGAGGTAATCGTTCACGGTGACAATGTGCACGCCCTGTCCGGTCAGCCCGTTCAGATAGGCTGGCAACGTGGCCACCAGCGTCTTGCCTTCACCGGTTTTCATTTCGGCAATATTTCCCTCATGCAGCACGATGCCGCCGATCATCTGGACATCGAAATGACGCATGCCCATCACGCGCTTGCTGGCTTCGCGCACTACCGCGAAAGCCTCGGGGAGCAACTGATCCAGACTCTGTCCGGCCTCAAAACGCTGCTTGAACTCTGCGGTCTTGCCCTGCAATTCGGCGTCCGACAGCGCTGCATAGGTCGCTTCGAAACTGTTGATTTTCAAAACATTGCGTTGCAGTCGCTTAAGCTGTCGGGAATTACTGCTGCCAAAAATGGCACGTAGAAAATTGAAACTCATGATGACGTGTTTACTCTGCTGATGATTTTGATGTTGGCGTCACGCGGGAAAACCACGCGCAAACGCGCTGAGCCCATACTGAATCCTGGGAGATGCTGGATTTGACTCGGGAAGGGCCTAGCGGATGGTGCGGTGTATGTAGGATGCCGGGTCGACGACTCGACCGTGCTTGTAGACTTCGAAATGGACATGAGGACCGGTCGACCGGCCACTGCTGCCCACCAGAGCGATTGCCTGGCCTTTGGCAATGATGTCGCCAACGTCGACCAGGACTTTCTCGGCATGTCCGTAACGGGTGACATAACCGTTGCCATGGTTGATATCCACGGCAAGCCCGTATCCGTCCCGATCGCCGGTCGCGGTCACGACCCCGGCGGCCACGGATACGATGTCTGCGCCAGCGGCGGCCGTAGCGAAGTCGATTCCTGTATGCCAGGCGAGCTGGCCAGTGAATGGATCGGTACGACGTCCAAAGGGGGACGATATCCACCCCTGCCTGACAGGTCGTCCAGTCAGTGAGATATCGGCCTCGAACTGACGCTCTGCCATCAGACCTTCGAGAATATCCAGCTGCTGTGCACGATCAGCAATCTGCAGTTCGAGTTCGCTGATCGCATCCACAAAGGCTGGTGGGGTGTAGGGGATTGTCTCATCGGACAAGGGGCCACCGATCGCGGGGTCGGCTGCGAAATCGAATTCACCGGAATCGAGCTGGGCGACGGTGGTAATTCGTTCGCCGAGTGCCTCCATGCGCAGAAGACGAGCCTGCAGTGTGGCAAGGCGTACAGTCAGCGCTTCGAGCTGCGCCTGGGATTCATGCTTGAGGCGTGCGAGAGCGTCGGCACTGGTCTCGAGTTCCTCACTCCAGTCGAGTGCGGATTCAAGTGCATATTCCTGAGGTTCCTGCGACACGGCAAACTGGTAGCCAAAGTAACCAAAGGCGACCGGAGCTCCCAGGATGCAAATCGACAGCAGTCCTTTCAGCCAACCGCTGAGGACCACTGTTCGGGTATGACCATGGCGCTGGTCAACGAGGATTACTTTCATTGTCGAGGTGTTCTCTTCAATCTGCGTTCAGAACACCTGAGCTCTGCATGACAGCCTGCACGTCCAACTTATATCCACAAGAATCAGTGGCTTACAAATCAAAAATGGAGATAGCGATCTATCAGGCGGCCAACACGGGTTTCGTGTAGGAAATCGGCACATGTGAATCTGTGTCGAAACTGACTATTTCCCAGGCGTCTTTGTTAACTTCGAGCGATCTTAATAATGCATTATTCAGGGCGTGTCCAGATTTATATCCCTTGAACTCGCCGATCAGACTGTAGCCGATCATGTACAGATCGCCGATGGCATCCAGTATCTTATGCTTCACGAACTCGTCTTCGTAACGCAGACCGTCTTCATTCAACACCTTGTAGTCACCCACAGCGATGGCATTGTCCATGCTGGCGCCGAGGGCGAGATTGCGATTGCGCAGTTCCTCGAACTCGTGCATGAACCCGAACGTGCGGGCACGGCTCACTTCCTTCACAAAAGAGGTACTGGAAAAGTCGACACTCGCGGTCTTGGTGTACTTGCGGTAAACAGGATGATCGTAGAGCAGCGTGTAGCTGACCTTGAAGCCGTCGAACGGCTCCAGGCTGACGGACTTGTCGCCGTCTGATAGAAACAGGGGCTTCTTGATGCGGATGAATTTCTTCAGCGCATGCTGTTCTTCGATGCCCGCAGACTGGATCAGAAACACAAAAGGGCCGGCGCTGCCGTCCATGATGGGCACTTCGGGGGCACTCACATCGATGTACGCATTGTCTATGCCCAGTCCGGACATTGCAGACATCAGATGCTCGATGGTTGAAATCCTGACATCCCCTTTGACCAGTGTTGTCGAC
>CAISYX010000277.1 GCA_903889815.1 uncultured Gammaproteobacteria bacterium | reverse complement strand
TGATCGTGCCGTTTCCGCCTGGCGGCGGCACCGATGCCTTTGCGCGGCCACTGTCCAAAGTGCTGACTGCCTCGTTGGGTCAGCCGGTGCTCATTGACAATCGTGGAGGTGCCGGCGGCACGCTGGGCGCTGAAGTGGCCGCGAAGGCCGCCCCCGATGGCTATACGTTCCTGATCGGCGCCGTGCACCACACCATCGCGGTCAGCATGTATCCGAAGCTGGGCTACGACCTGTCCAAAGACTTGGTCCCGGTGACCATGCTGTCGCTCGTGCCTAATGTCCTGGTCATCAATCCCCAGAAGCTACCGATGCGCAGCTATGAGGACTTCTACAACTATGTGCGCGCCAACCCGGGCAAATTGAATTTCGCTTCGGCCGGCAATGGCACGGCGCACCAGTTGGTGGTCGAGCTCTACAAGACGCAGACCCGGACCTTTATGACGCATATCCCCTACCGGGGCGCAGGCCCGGCGCTGCAGGACCTGCTGGCCGGTCAGGTCGATTTCATGTTCGATGGGCTGGGCAGTGCCATGCCGCAGATCAAGGCTGGCAAGCTGCTGCCGCTGGCGGTCACCAGCGCCCAGCGTTCTTTTGCACTGCCGGATGTGCCCACATTTGCTGAGAAGGGCGTGCCGGGCTATGACGCGCGCACCTGGTATGCCCTGTGGGCGCCGGCCGGGACCCCACGTGAGCTTGTTTTGCGGATGCAGCAGGAGGTGTCCAAGGCGCTTGCAGGCAAGGAGCTCAAGGACACCTGGAACAGCCTGGGTGCAGAGGCCGGCGGGGGAACGCCCGAAGAGATGCAGAAATTCGTGGATGCCGAGGTGCGTAAGTGGGCCAAGGTGGTCAAGGATTCCAACGCCAAACTCGACTGAGTCGGCGTAGTGCTGTGCCCGTTCGAACCGCTCACTGACGATTCATTCAGACCATGACTGCCCATCCTTCCGTCGCCCGACGCGCCGCTGTGCCAGCCTCGCAGCACAACCTCTATGCGCTGATTGCAGCACGCATGCCCGCCGACCGCAGTGCCTGCGCGATCGAGACCCACGACGGCTTGTACTGGAGCTGGGCCGACCTGGACCACGCCAGTGCGCGCATCGCCCATCTGCTGGCCTCGCTCAAGCTGCCGGCAGGCTCACGCATCGCCGTGCAGGTCGACAAGTCGCCCGAGTCAGTCTGCCTGTATCTGGCCACCCTGCGCGCGGGGCATGTGTTCCTGCCGCTCAATTCCGCCTATCAGCAGTCCGAGATTGATTACTTCATTCAGGATGCTGAGCCGGCGGTGGTGGTGTGCACACCGTCAAACTTGTCGTGGATCGAACCGATTGCCCGCGCCCGCGGCACGGCCCATGTGTTCACGCTCTCGGATGCACGCACTGGCTCGCTGCTCGATGCTGCCGCACGGTTTTCCGATCGGTTCAAGACCGTGGTGCGTGCTGCGGACGATCTCGCCGCCATCCTGTACACCTCAGGAACGACTGGTCGCAGCAAGGGCGCCATGCTCTCGCACGGCAATCTCGCGAGCAACGCACTGACTCTTGATGTGTACTGGCGTTGGCGTCGCGGCGATGTGCTGTTGCATGCCCTGCCCATCTTCCATGTGCATGGCCTGTTCGTTGCCTTGCATGGTGCGCTGCTGTCGGGCAGCAAGATGATCTGGCTGTCCAAGTTCGATCCCAAAGAGGTGGTGCGTCATCTGCCGCGCGCGAGCGTGTTCATGGGGGTGCCGACCATGTACGTGCGTCTGCTCGATGAGCCCTCTTTCGATGCCGCAGCGGTCCGCTCCATGCGGCTGTTCATCTCGGGCTCTGCGCCTTTGCTGACTGACACATTCAAGCAGTTCGAGGCGCGCACCGGTCAGCGCATTCTTGAGCGCTACGGCATGAGCGAGACCGTGATGCTCACCTCCAATCCTTATGACGGCAACCGTATGGCGGGCACCGTGGGATTGCCGCTGCCTGGCGTGTCGGTGCGCGTGGTCAACGATGCGGGGTCTGCCTGTTCCACCAACGAAATCGGTGGAATTGAGGTGCGGGGCCCCAATGTCTTTTCAGGGTACTGGC
>CAISYX010000276.1 GCA_903889815.1 uncultured Gammaproteobacteria bacterium | reverse complement strand
CTTGCCCGCGAACGCTTGCCCGCGAACTGTGCCTTAGAACCGGCCCCGGCAGGCGGGCTCGCCGTTCTGCGGCGACTCCGCCGCTGTCTCTGCAAGGAGTAGGCGGGTTGCCCGCGCCTACACTTCCGGGTCTGACGTGGCGATATTGGTCAGCGCCTCTTCCAGCGCAGGGAAATGCCATTGGAAGCCCGCCGCCTGCAGCCGCGCCGGCAAGGCCTTCGTGCTGCCCAGCATCAGGCCCGCGCGCTGGCCCAGCAGCACACGCAGCACCCAGCCCGGCGGCGTCAGCCACACGGGGCGCTGCAGCACACGGCCCAGCGTCCGGGCAAATTCCGAGTAAGGCACCGGGTTCGGCGCCGTCAGCAGATACGGGCCGCTGGCCGCTCCGTGGTCCAGCAGAAACAGCGTGGCCCGCACCCAGTCCTGCACATGAATCCAGCTGTACCAGAATTTCCCAGCCCCCAGTGAGCCGCCCAGGTACGCCTTGAACAGCGGCATGATTGGCGCCAGCAGTCCGGCGTGGCCCAGCACCAGGCCCGTGCGCAGCAACACCGTGCGCACGCCGGTGTCAGTGGCCGGCTGCGTTGCCGCTTCCCAATCCTGGACCATGGTGGCGGCCCAGTCACGGCCGGGCGCACTGTCTTCAGTGAGGGCTTGCTCACCACCATCGCCATGGAAGCCAATGGCCGAACCGGAAAGGAGTACTTTCGGAGGCTGTTCCTGCGAGACCATCCAGCTGACGAGCTTCCAGGTCAGGGCCACGCGGCTGTCATGCAGCAACTGCTTGCGGGCACGGGTCCAGGGGGAGGCGAAGAGGTTGGCGCCGGCAAGATTCACGACGGCGTCCACGGGGGTGCGGATCTGTTGCAGGTCGCTCACCCATTCGCTCGCCAGCCGGCGGGCGACGAGGGTGGTGGGCGAGCGGCTGAGGATGATGACCTCATCACCGCGCTGCAGCAGGGCCTTGGTCAGCGCCTGGCCGAGGAATCCGCTGCCGCCGGTGATGAGGATGCGCATGTCAGAAATGTGCCTTGGTCAGCTCGACGGTGGCGTATTCCCAGGCTTCGTCGAAGCGCTCACGGGCTTCGGCGGCCTGTTCGGCCTCGCCCAGGGCTTCCAGCGCGGTGGTCAGGCCGAACAGTGCCCAGCCGTTTTCCTGCAGCAGGTCGAGGTCTTCCAGGAACACGCGGCGAGCCTCTTCAGGCTGACCGGCGCTCAGGTAGGCCTGACCCAGGAACAGGCGCATGGACTGGATCCAGTCGGGCGGCTCCATGTAGCGAAGGTGGTCCTGCAGATCGACGGCCTGGGTGAAGGCCGCGATGGCGGCTTCGTAGTCGCCTTTGGCATTGGCGATCTCGCCTGCCAGCGAGGCACGATTGATGGCCAGGACTCTGTCTGCGGTGTTCACTGCAGCGCGCTGCGATGTCAGTACTGTATTGGCAAGGATGACGTCCAGCGCGGCCAGTTCAGCTTCGGCGCCGGCAATATCACCCGAGGCGGCCATGGCGGCGCCACGCACGTGGTTCAACGTGCCCTGCAGGAAGGGGCGGTTGTCCGGCTGCGCAGTCAGGGCCAGAATCTCGTCCCACATGCCGAAGGCCTTGTAGGTCATCCATTCCACCGACACGTTGCGCAGGGAGTTGCCGCGATCCAGCTGCTCGGCCGTGGTGGCGGCAGCCAGCGGTGTCACGATTTCGAAGGCCACGTCAGCATTGCCCTGCAACAGTCCACCCCAGTGAATGAACATGCGGGCATGGCCACGGTGATTGGTGGCAGACAGGAAGTAGGTGCCGTACTGGGGATACTCGCGCTCGCCCCACTGCTGCACGAAGTACTCATCGGCCAGCACCGAGCGGCGGTTGGCGTCGATCGAGTCCTGGTAGCGGCCGATACGCATGAAGATGTGGCCTGGCATGTGCGCCATGTGGCCGATCATCGGTGTCAGCGGCTCCAGCGCGTCGGCAGATGTCTCGGCGCTCACCGGCTCCCGCGACGCTTCCATCAGATGCACATGCAGGTGAGTCAGGCCGGGGTGGTAGGGGTTCTGGGCCATGCCCTTTTCCATCGCGGCGCGGGCATCGTTGGTGCTGGCGCGCGGCGTGCCATCCCACTCGAAGTAATACCAGGGCGAGGCCATCATGATGGCGTGGGTGTAGGTAAAGGCGGCTTCCAGATCATCCGGATACTGGGTGTACAGCGCGCGGGTGGAGTCGATCACGGCCTGGCTGCGCGTGGCCATGTCAGGCAGGTTCTCCATGTCGAACATCGGCACCAGCGCGTTGATCATGTCCTTCCACTGCTGGGGTTCTTCGCCCATGTTGGCGATGGCGAGCTGCAGCGCCTTGGCGCCCTCTCCCTGCGGATCATCCGGCAGACCACTGTTGCGGCTGTTGGCGTTGGGGCCAAGTGCCTGGGCGCGGGCCCAGTGGATGCGGGCATTGTCCGGGTCGAAACACAGGGCGGCGTTGAAGGACGCCACGGCTTCCGGGAAGTAATAGCCATAGCCCAGGCGCAGGCCCTGGTCGAAGTAGTCCTGCGCCTCGGGCGAGGGCGAATTGATGTCGCGGCTGAAATTGCCGGTGCCTTCCACCAGGCTGGCATGGCCGTCAGCGCAGGCCAGCATTTCGGCGGTGGCAACCCAGGCCGTGCTGGAAGGCGCGGCCGCAGCGGAGGTCGGCTGTTCTGTGGCCGGGCTGCAGGCCGTCTGCAGAAGCAGACCAGCCAGCGCGAGGCCGGACAAACGGTGCGTGAATGTCATGATGAGGGCTCTTGTTCCAGTGGTTCTTGTTTTTGGGGTTTCAGCGGGCTTGTTCTGACAGCGGCGTTGATGGCCGACTATAGCAGGGAAGGCCGTCGCAGGCAGCTGTGGCGTTGCGACAAACCCGAAATTGCGCACTTACAGCGTGCGCAGCACCCTTTGCAGTTCCGGGACGGTGTCGACGATGGCGACGGGCCCGAACTGGCTCAGGCGCTCATGATCATGCACGCCCCAGCGCACGCCGATGGCGGGCATGCCGATACGCTGCGCCATCTCCATGTCATAGGTGGTGTCGCCAATCATCACCGCCTGCTCCGGTGCCAGGTCGTAGAACGCCAGAATCTCCAGCAGCATGGCGGGGTCAGGCTTGGAGCGGGTCTCGTCGGCGCAGCGGGTGATGTCGAAGTGGGGCAGCAGACCACTGGACGCCAGGGCCGCATCCAGCCCGCGACGACTCTTGCCCGTGGCTACTGCGCGGCCACGTCCTTCGGTGCGCAGCGTGTCAAGCACCTCGGTCATGCCGGTGAAAATCTGCTGAGGCGTGGCTTCCTTCGCAAAGAAATACCGGCTGTAGCTCTGGCGGATGGCCTCGATGTCGGTGTCGTTCAGGCCGGAATACAGCGCCTTCAGGGCGTCCACCATGCCCAGCCCGATGATGTTGCGGTAGGCGGCCTTCTCCAGTGCAGGAAAGCCCAGCTCGGTGGCGGCCAGGTGCAGAGAGGAGGCGATGTGCTCGATGGAGTCGACGATGGTGCCGTCCCAGTCAAAAATCACGGCTTTGATGTGCATGCAGATGTCCTGTGGATGTGGGTGCTGCGGTGGGAGCGGGCTTGCCCGCGAATTGTGGACGAGGAACAGGGTGAGTTGCAAAGCAAGCCGCAGAACGGGGGGACGGCTGGCCGGGGCCGGAACAGTGCGCTACTTGTTCGCGGGCAGGGCCCGGTCTCGCAGGACTCGCTTCTCGTGTCGCTTCTTTGTAATCTGACAGCAATGACTGAGCAGAGGTAGATCGTGACAATTGCAGGCGCTCTGAATTTTCTTGGCGGCATCGGGCTGTTTCTGCTGGGCATGCGTCTCATGACTGACGGGCTCACCACCGCCGCAGGCGATACCCTGCGCGTCATTCTCGGCGCCGCCACCCGCAGCCGGCTGCGGGCCATCTTCTCGGGCATTCTCATCACCGCGCTCGTGCAATCCTCAAGCGCCGTCATCTTCACCACCATCGGGTTCGTCAACGCCAGCCTGCTCGCACTGCCGCAGGCCGTGGGCGTGATCTTCGGCAGCAATCTGGGCACCACGCTCACCTCGTGGATCGTGGCGCTGATCGGCTTCAATCTTGATCTGCAGATCATCGCGTTACCCGCCATTGGGATCGGCATGGCACTCTCGGTGGCGCTGGGGAAAGGGCAATATGGCGCCCTGGGCCGCGCGCTGGCGGGTTTCGGTCTGTTTTTCCTGGGCATAGACGTCCTCAAGGATGCATTCGACGGCATCGGCGACGTGATTGACCTGCACCGCTGGGCCGGCGAGGGCGTGCTGAATCTGCTGCTGTTCGTGCTGCTGGGTATCGTGCTCACTGTCATCATTCAGTCCTCCAGTGCGGCGCTTACCGTGATCCTCACAGCCACGGCAGGCGGGCTGATTCCGCTGCCGGCCGCAGCGGCCATGGTGATCGGCGCTAACGTGGGTACCACGTCCACCGCATTGTTTGCCGTGTTCGATGCCACGGCCACCGCGCGGCGCGCCGCGATGTCCCATGTCATCTTCAATCTGGTGGTCGCGGTCGTTTCCTTCGTGCTGCTGTCACCGCTGCTCGTTGCCGTGCATGCCGTCGCGTTGTCGTTCGGGTCGCAGGATCAGCTGGCGATGTCTCTCGCCATTTTTCACACGCTGGTGAACCTGCTGGGAATCGTGGTGATGTGGCCCCTGACCCCGCGGCTGGTGGCCTGGCTGGAAACGCGCTTCACCACGCTGGAAGAAGACGAGAGCCGCCCGCGTTTCCTGGACCGCAATGTGCAGTCCACGCCCTCTTTGGCACTTGACGCGCTGGCGCAGGAACTGCACCGCATGCACGGCATGGCGCGACGCGTGGCACGTGAAGCCGTCAGTACCGAAGAACCCCACAGCCCGCAGCTGACAAGTGGCCATCGCGCACTGGAGAATCTGAACATTGCGATCAGCGAGTTTGCCAGCGGCATTCCCCGCGCGGGCATGTCCAGCGCTCAGCTCGCTGCGCTGCCCGATGCGCAGCGGGTGGGTCAATACCTTGTCAACGTCGCGGAGCATGCGCTGGAGATGATTCAGGATCATCAGGAGGGCGAGCTAGCGCCTTCGTCTGCACTTGCGGTCGAGCGCAATCATCTGCGGGCCACTGCGGTGTCCTTGCTCGACCTCACGCAGGTGGACCGGCCCGACTGGAAAGCCGCCACGCTGGCGCAGGCGCGCCGTGACTTCGAAACAGACTATCAGGCGCTCAAGGCAGGTTTGCTGCACGCCGGCACGTCAGGCGACGTATTGCCCCGGCGCATGGCCAGCATGCTCGAGCGCCTGAGTGATCTGCACCGTGTCGTGGATCAGGCCACCAAGTCGGCGGTGTATCTGGACCGTTATCTGACCGAGAGCCGGGTACAGTTGGTGTCGCCGCCGGGGAGTATTGTTCGCGGGCAGGGCCCGCTCCCACAGCAGGGCTCAGGTTCACAGCAGGGCCCAGATTCACAGCAGGGCTCAAGATCGCCGCAGGGCTCGCAATCATCCACCGATCAGGAAGGCTCCAATGTCGCTTAGAAAATGCTTGTTCGCTGTGCTGATGTGCTCGTCTGTTCTGGATGCTTCGGCTCAGAATGCAGAAGATGGCACCGGCAATCCGCTGCTCTATGCGCTGGCCTGGAAGCAGACGGCGGCCGAGTATCAGGCGCTGTACCACCAGGGCTTCAATATCGCCCGCCTGCATGTGGAAGCGGCTCTGGCGGCGCGGCAGAGCGGCGACAAACCGCTGGCCGTGATCAGCGATGTGGACGACACCGTGCTGCACTCGCTGACCTATTGGGGCCACCTGGTGCGCGAGAACATGGACTTTTTCGATGACGCCGACTGGGACCGCTGGGTGGCCGCGAATCTGGCCACCGCCACACCGGGAGCGCTGGAGTTTCTGGAGTTCTGCCGCGCCAACGGCGTGGAGGTGTTCTATGTCACCAATCGCGACCAGGGGGACAACACCTACGCACTGGCCCTGCAGCATCTGCGCACGGCGGGCCTGCCCTTTGCGGACGAAGCCCATCTGACCGTGCTGCGCGAGACATCGAACAAGGAGCCGCGCCAGGACGAACTCATGGCGCAGTACGACGTGGTGGTGATGCTGGGCGACAGTCTCAATGACTTCCGCCGCAAGTACTATGTGCGCGGCGACATCGACGGCCGCATCGCGGCCATGGCTGCAGACAGCGCGAAGTTCGGGATTGACTACGTGATTTTCCCCAACCCCACGGATGGCCACTGGCTGGCCGGCATCTATGGCGATTCCGAGCCGCCGGCCACCCAGGCCAACCGGCTGATTCTCAAGGACGCTGCCAGCCGCCAGACCTGGGATGACCCACTCGCGCAGGCGCGCCGGGCCTATTACGACGGTGACTTCGCCACCGCGCTCGCCATCTGGCGGCCTCTGGCCGAGCAGGGCGTGGCCAAGGCCCAGAACAATCTCGGCATTCTGTACAGCAATGGTGAAGGCCTGATTCAGGATTTCAACGAAGCCCGCCGCTGGTTGCAGACCGCCGCTGCCCAAGGCCATGCCCGGGCGCTGTTCAGCCTGGGCATGATGTATGACTTCGGACAGGGCGTGGCGCAGAACACGCCACAGGCGCTGATCTGGTATCAGCAGGCCGCCGCACAGGGCGATGCCGATGCGCAGTTCAACATTGGTGCGCTGTACGGCGAAGGCCGCGGCATTGCGCAGGACGCAAGCGAAGCGGCGCGCTGGTATCAACAGGCGGCGGAGCAGGGCCATGTCAACGCGCAGGCAGTGCTGGGGCGCATGTACCTGGCGGGCGAGGGCGTGGCCGAGGATCCCGAGCAGGCGCGGCACTGGCTGGAGCTTGCGGCGGCGCAGGGCCATACCGATGCGCAGGAGCAGCTGGCGCTCCTGCAGGTAACAAATTCCCACAGATGACAAACTCCGCCATCTCCCAAACGCCCCCTGAGCGGTGCTAGACTGGCGGAAAGCTGAATCTAAATTGAACGAGCGTGTCTGCCACCGCCATGACCCCCGAATTTCACACAAGCCTTCCCGAAGATCGCCTGGCGGAGTATCTGCTGCAGGGCGCCGGCATCGGCACCTGGGTCTGGAACTTGCAGACGGGCGAGACCCGCTTCAACGAGACCTGGGCGCAAATCGTGGGCTATACCCTCGCCGAGCTGCAGCCCACCACCATTGCGACCTTGAGAGGACTGGCCCACGAGGATGATCTGGCCGCCACCGAAGAGGCGCTGCAAAGGCATTTCGCCGGAGAGCGGGAACAGTACCAGAGCGAATTCCGCATGCGCCACAAGGCCGGCCACTGGGTGCGGGTGCTGGACCGCGGCCAGGTGTTGATCCGCGATGCCGAAGGCAAGCCCTTGTGGATGTTCGGCTCACATCTGGACATTACCGATCGCTGGCAGCTCGAACAGCAGCACACCGAGTTGCTCAATCGCCTCAATCGTCTGCTCGTGCACCTGCCGGGCTATCTGTACCAGTTCCGCCTTCGCCCGGACGGCAGCTCGCACTTTCCGTTCTCGACCAATGCCATCGAACGTGTGTATGGCTGCTCGCCGGCGGATGTCGAGCATGACGCCACGCCGGTGTTCCAGGTGCTGCACCCGGGGGACTTCGCGCGAATCTCGGAAAGCATTGCAGTCTCAGCCAATGCATTGACGGAGTGGCATGAGCGCTTCAGGGTCAATCACCCCACCCGCGGCTTGATCTGGGTGGAAGGCAATGCCGCACCCGAGCGCGAATCCGATGGCAGCATTCTCTGGCACGGGTATCTGCGGGATGTGACCAACGAGCAGTCGCAGCGCGAACAGCTGCAGCTGGCCAGCAAGGTGTTTGCCTCCAGTCAGGAAGGCATCATCATCACGGACGCTCAGAACCTCATCGTCGATGTCAACGAGGCCTTCGAGCGCATCACGGGCTTCAGCCGCCAGGAAATCATCGGCAAGAGCCCGTCGGTGCTCAGCTCTGGCCGCCAGCCCAGCGAGTTCTACCGGGACATGTGGGCGCAGCTCAACTCCCACGGCCGCTGGCAGGGTGAGATCTGGAACCGCCGGCACAGCGGTGAAGTGTATGCCGAGCTGCTGTCCCTCGATGCCGTGCGCGGCGAGGACGGCAAGGTCAGCAATTACATCGCCATCTTCACTGACATCAGTCAGCTCAAAGCGCATCAGAACGAGCTGGACCGTATTGCCCATTATGACGTGCTGACGGGTTTGCCCAATCGTCGTCTGCTGGATGATCGTCTTGCCATGGCCATCGCTCATGCCCGGCGCCGCGAGGAGCTGCTGGCGGTGTGTTTCCTTGATCTGGACAACTTCAAGGGGGTGAATGACACTTACGGTCACGAGGTGGGCGACAAGGTGCTGATGGAGACAGCGCAGGGCATCCGCTCCGTTCTGCGCGCCCATGACACGGTGGCGCGCATCGGCGGCGACGAGTTCGTGCTGCTGCTGACCGGGCTGCAATCCCGTTCCCGCATCATTGAGTTGATGCAGCGGGTGCTGGAAATGGCACGCCAGCCGCTGGAAATTGATGGCAAGACCATCTCGCTGTCTGCCAGCGCGGGCGTGGTCATCTTTCCCGATATAGATCTGAGTGCCGACGAGCTGCTGCGCTATGCCGACCAGGCGATGTACCGGGCCAAGCAGCAGGGCCGCAATCGCTTCATTATGTTCGATGCCAACGAAGACCTGGAGAGCCGGGAACGGCAGACCAAGTTGCAGGCGCTGCAAGCTGCGCTGGCCGGCGACCTGTTCGAGATGCATTACCAGCCCTAGGTGGATCTGCGCACTGGCGAGATCTGGTCGGTTGAGGCGCTGCTGCGCTGGCCGCAGAAAGACGGCTCGCTGCGTCTGCCCGGCGAGTTCATCGACTCTCTGTTCGGCTCGCCGCTCGAGCTGGACTTCGGTCGCTGGGTCATCAACGAGGTGGTGCGGCAGCAGCGCGCCTGGGCGGATGCTGGACTACGCCTGCCGGTGAGCATCAATGTTTCTGTCGACCATCTGCTGAGCGAACGCTTCGTTCAGGAACTGGAAGAAATTTTGCACACGTACGGCGTGCAGGAGCCTGGCCAGATCGTGCTGGAAATTCTCGAGACCTCGCGCATTGCCGATTTCGTGCGCACGCGGCAGCGCTTGCTGGAGTGCAAGGCGCTGGGCGTGCGTTTCTCGCTGGATGATTTCGGCACGGGCTATTCCTCCCTGACCTACATGCGGCAATTGCCGGTAGATGCGTTGAAGATCGACAAGAGTTTCGTGATTGCCATGCTGGAGAATGCCGAGGACCGCAAAATCGTGGAAGGCATCATCGCGCTGGGTCATGCTTTCGGGCGCCAGGTCATTGCCGAAGGCGCGGAAACCGAGGAACACTTGCGTGCGTTGAAAGCGCTGGATTGCGATTGTGCCCAGGGCTATGGCGTGGCACGCCCGATGCCGGCGGCAGATATTGCGGCGTGGTGCAGCAAGCGCTGAGGCCCTGTAGGACGAACCCTTTGCAGCTTCGACCGGCGCCTGCCTGCCCCTGTGCCGTTCTGCGGCTGACCCGCATCGATCCTCGATGCCCTCGCAGCGCCGGGAGCCACGGTCTCCCGGCTCACTCGGTGCGGGT
>CAISYX010000275.1 GCA_903889815.1 uncultured Gammaproteobacteria bacterium | reverse complement strand
CAGCAGCACGGCGACACCCGCAACCAGGTAGTCCGTCACCATGAATTCCGATTCCCGCGCGTAAAGAGCGTCTTCGAAGAGAATCAGATAGGCGGGCACCAGCACGGCCAGCACTGCCAGTGCGACATTGATGCTTTTCTGCACGCGGCTCAGGCCTGCCCGCTCGTTGTTGCCAAGTGCAAACAGGGCGCAGAAGCCTCCGAAATGGATGGCAGCGAACCACAATTCCGAAAGCGACGCGAACATGTTGGTGTAGACGTGGAACAAACCAAACAAAAAGGCGCCCCAGCGCAGCATGGGAGACTTCATGGTGTCACTCCGGTATCAGGTGGGGCGGAATGTCGAGGTCGCGCTCGCGGTAGTAGCGCAGGGCGCCCGGGTGCAGAGGCGCGGTGAGGCCACGCAGGGCAATCTCCAGCTTCATGTCCTTGGTAGCGGCGTGAATGTCCTGCATGGTCCCGAGGTTCTCCCAGATCATCTTCGTCACCCGGTACACCACTTCGTCAGGCACATCGGAACGCACCACCAGCACATTCGGTGAGGCGATGGTGCGCACCAGGGTGTTCTGATTCGGATAGATGCCGGGCTGGAATTCGTAGACATCCCACAGGTTGTAGCGGCCGTTCAGGCGTGCCAGTTCCTCTGCGGAAAAGTTCAGCAGCGCAATGCGGTCCCCCATCTGTGCGAAGGCCTGGGTGATGGCACTGGTCGGTGCCCCGGCGGGCACGTTTATCCCCACCACATTGCCGTCCTGCATGGCACTGGCGGCCCCTTCATAGCCCATGTAGGCCATGGTCATGCCGTCTTCAAAGTCGATACCGAGGGTTTCCAGAATGAAGCGCCCCGACTGCTCGGCGCCGGAGTTGCGGGCGCCCATCACGAAGCGCTCTCCCTGCAGTGTCCCCAGATCGCTCAGGGTGCCCTCCTTGACCAGCGACGAGAGCAGCACAAAGTGCTCCACGTTCAGCCACATGGCGCCGATGCTGCGCATGCCCGTCTGCGGATTGCGCACCGGACCTTCACCGTTCCAGGCCCAGGCGCCGAAAAGGCCCTGCAGGATGGCGAATTGCGCTTCGTTGTCCCGCAGCAGCTTGATGTTCTCCAGTGAGCCGGCTGAGCTGATGGCCGACAGCGAAATGTTGTGCTCGGGTTGCAGTTGCGACTTGGAGATGGTGGCGATGGCAACCCCGATGGGGTAATAGGCGCCGCCAACAGTGGCGGTGGTCAGGATGTAGGGGCGGTTGGTGCTCAGGCCTTCGGAGCAGGCGCTGATCAGCACCAGTATCAGAAGCGTCAGAGCGCCCTGACGCAGGGTCCGGATCCGGGCGTGCGGGGCCGTTGGCCGGGGCTTGGGGTCGCGGTCATTCCACATGTCGATTTGTTCTTGTGTGCGTTGGGCGGCCCATGCCGGGCTGGCCTTCTGCATGGTTTTTCGAAGCTCGGGAGTGGCTGATCGGGTCTCCCGGAGGAAGGCCGATGTAAGCACAGATTCAGCCGAAGAACCAGTAGCAGGCGACGATCGCCGTGCTGATGCCGGCGACGTCTGCGGCGAGGCCGCAGGTGGTTGTTGCTCAGAACTTGTGTGACTGCAGCCAGTCTTTGAGGGCGCTGTCGATCCGGCCTTGCCATCCGGGTCCGGTGGCACGGAATTCCTTCAATACGGCAGGAGACAAACGGATGCTGATCCGCTCTTTCGTTTCGAGTGCGAGAGGTCGTCCGCGGCTGGCGCGAACAAGAATGGCTCCGCGATACTCGTCAGCCACGTCGAAGAAGCTGCTTTCGAGTTCCGGAGCATCGTCCGGATCAACCCAGGTAACTCGCAAATCTTTCTTGTTCTCGCTCATTGGCCTTCCTCATGCTGATGATGCGCCGCTCCTCGCCGCGCTGGGTCCAGACGATGACGACCAGTCGATGTTGCATGTGGCCGATGCTGACAAAGCGTCTTTCACCGTACGCGAGACGAACGTCTTCGGCAGTAAAGTGACAGGAATCGAAAACGGCCCCCGCCTGCGCAAAGTCAAGGCCTCTTTCGACCAGAGTCTTTTCCCGTTTTACCGGGTCATAGGATATCTTCATGAATTATTGTATGTACAGTAATTATCGACAAGGGGCTGACAATTACAGGTATAGACGGGGGATCAAGGGCGCGCTAACCGAAGAACCAGTAGCAGGCGACGATCGCCGTGCTGATGCCGGCGACGTCTGCGGCGAGGCCGCAAGTGATGGCGTGGCGGGTCTTGCGGATGCCGACACTGCCGAAATACACCGCCAGGACATAGAAGGTGGTTTCGGTGCTGCCCTGAACGGTGGCTGCCACGCGGGCGGGGAAGGAGTCGACGCCGTAGGTGTTCATCGTTTCCAGCATCATGGCCCGGGCGCCACTGCCGGACAGGGGTTTCATGAACGCGGTGGGCAGGGCTTCGACGAAGTCGGCGTTGATGCCCAGCCACAGCACCAGGCTGCGGATGCCTGACAGCAGGATGTCCAGGCAGCCGCTGGCGCGAAACACGCCGATGCCCACCAGCATCGCCAGCAGGTAGGGGATGATGGTGATGGCAACGCTGAAGCCTTCCTTCGCGCCTTCGACGAACAGGGAGTAGCAGTCCAGCCGCCGCTTCACTCCCGAGATCAGGAACAGCACGATGATGCTGAACAACAGCAGATTGCCAATGAAGGCAGAGCGCGCTGTCAGCAGGTCGGAGGGCAGGCCGACGATCCAGCTCAGTAATGCAGCAAGAAACACTGCGAACCCCCCGAACCAGGCCAGCACCACCGGGTCCAGCAGTTTCAGCTTCTGCACCCAGGCCACGCTCAACAGCCCCACCAGCGTGGACGCCGAGGTGGCCATCAGAATTGGCAGGAAGACGGCGGCAGGTTCCGTCGAACCTTGCTGGGCACGGTACAGGAAGATGGTGACAGGCAGCAGCGTGACGGACGATGTGTTCAGTACCAGGAACAGGATTTGCGCATTGGTGGCAGTGTCCGGATCCGGGTTGAGCGTCTGCAGGTCTTTCATCGCCTTCAGCCCCATGGGTGTGGCGGCGTTGTCCAGGCCCAGGAAATTGGCGGCCAGATTCATGGTGACGGAGCCCAGTGCGGGATGATTGGCAGGCACTTCCGGCATCAGCCGAGTGAACAAGGGCGCCATGACCCGCGAGATGACGGCGATCAGCCCGCCGTGCTCGGCCACGCGGAACAGTCCCAGCCACAGGGCCATGACGCCGATCAGCCCCAGCGCGATCTCCACGGCCAGGCTGGCCATCTCGAAGCTGCTGGCTATCAGGTCGGAGAACACCTCGGGATTGCTGCCCGACAGCCATTGCCAGAGGGCGGCAATGAAGGCAAGGAAGAAGAAGCTGAGCCAGATGATGTTGAGCATGGTGGCATCATATGCCGTGCCGCGTGGGCAGTGCAAAATGCCGGCGCGTTTTGGCGCAGTGCTGATCTATAATCCCGGTCGCCGTCGTCGCCGAGAGCCTGTCATGTTCAACAAGATTCGTTACTACCCGCAATACCGCAGGGCGGCCAGTCGTGGTGTGCATCTGCGCGGTCTGGAATGCATCTCCCTCCGTTCCCAACTGCTGCTGGAGGAGCATGTCATGCTGCGCCATGTGCAGATCGAACTGCCCGACCCCGCTGTGCCGCTGCGCATCGGCGCCTGCAGTTACATCCGCTCCACCAGCACGGTGCGCTGGCTGGCCGAAGTGGGCCGTTACAGCAGCATCGGCCGGGGAATTACCTTGGGCGAGACGCCCCGCAACCACCCCATCGACTGGGTGTCCACCAGTCTGTCGGTCAGTCATCAGTATCAGGCGCACCACATCCATGCCCGCATCGGCCACGATGTGTGGATAGGACATGACGCGGTGATCATGGCAGGTGTGAGCATTGGCCATGGCGCTGTGGTGGCGCGCAATGCGGTGGTGACCCGGGATGTCGAGCCTTATCAGATCGTGGGCGGCAACCCGGCGCGGCCGATCCGCTTTCGCTTCAGTGCGGAGCAGTGCGCGGCCTTGCTGGCAAGTCAGTGGTGGGAGCTGGATTATGCTTCCTTGCGGGCGCTGCCCTTCCACGATGTGGACGCTTTTCTGAAGGCGGTGGACACTGTGACGAAAAAGGCCTCGTTCCAGCAGATCCAGGTGCAGAACCGCAAGGTGCTTGTGTAGGAGCGATCGATGCCTGCGGGAGCGAGCCCTGCTCGCGAACTCTCCGCTGAATAGCCCCTGGCCTGCGCCAGGGGCAGTGCAGTTGTCAGGCCAGCGCCGTTTCGAAGATGGCCAGCATACGGCCCCAGGCACGTTCTGCCTGCGCTTCGTTGTAGACCGCTGAGTCCGGAACACACCAGCCGTGCATCGCGCCTGTGTAGACCTCGATCTCCGCTTCCACGCCCGCCGCGTCGAACGCCGCGCGCAGGACATTCTTCGACTCCGGATCGCGCTCGTCGTCATTGGCGGCGACAGCGATCAGCATCTGGGAATCCATGTTGGGAATGCCCAGGTGCGGGCTGTCCGGATTGGCTGTGTTCAGCCCGCCGCCATGGAATGAACCGCCAGCGCCGACGCGCTCCGGGAAGTTCGCTGCGGTGCGCATGACGATTGGTCCACCCATGCAGTAGCCGGTAGTGCCGATCTTGCGGCTGGTATCCACGGAAGCCTGCTGGTCCACCCATGCAATGAACGCACCGGCATCGGACACATGCGTGGTGGCATTGAGCTGGCCTGCCATGGGACGCACAATCGCGGAGATCGCCGGATCGGCAAAGCTGGCCCCTTCAGCGACTACCGGCGCCCGGGCGCTGCGGTAGAAGGGGTTCACCACCAGTACGGAGTAGCCGGACTGCGCGAGGCGCTTGCCCATGGCTCGGAATGCCGGACGCAGGCCGAGGATGTCCGGCCAGATGATCACGGCGGCATGACGGCCGGCAGCGGGGTGTACAAAGTAGCAGTCGGAGACGCCGTCCGGGGTAGTGATGTCAACATCCATCTCCATGACGTCCTGGGCATTGGCCACGGCGGGCAGCATCAGTGCCATGGCGGCACCGGCGCCCAGTTTCGCGAACTGGCGACGGTTCATCTTCGCGGCAAGGGCCAGATAGGCTTCGTTTTCTTCTACGGTATGGTTGTCACACATTCTTGTTGTTCTCCAGAGAGTGGGTTGCGTGGCAGGCAGTGTAGGTGAAAGTGGGGGCGGAAAGCACGTTCAAAATGGCAGCTGACCGGCGCGTCCTCGAGTGTCACTAAATCCCATCCCCATCCCTGTCCCTGAACCCCAGCAAATAGAGAATGCCATCCAGCCCCAGGGTCGAGATGGCCTGCCGCGCCGACTGCTTGACCAGCGGCTTGGCACGGAAGGCGACACCCAGTCCCGCGATCGACAGCATGGGCAAATCGTTGGCGCCGTCGCCCACGGCAATCGTTTGTTCCAGACTGATGCCTTCACGGGTGGCCAGTGCCCGCAGCAGGTCGGCCTTGCGTTGTCCGTCCACGATGGGAAGCTGCACCTCGCCTGTCACCAGGCCATCCTGCACAGGCAAGGAATTGGCATACACGTAGTCGATGCCCAGCCGCTTCTGCAAACGCTCGGCGAAATACGTGAATCCGCCCGACAGAATGGCTGTCTTGTAGCCCAGGCGGCGCAGCTGGCTGATCAGCGTTTCGGCGCCCTCGGTCAGGCGCAGCGTCTCGGCGATCTGCGCCAGAGTCGCCTCGGGCAATCCCCTGAGCAGCGCCACGCGTTCGCGAAAACTGGCCTGAAAGTCCAGTTCGCCCCGCATGGCGCGTTCTGTAATGGCGGCGACCTGTTCGCCCACGCCGGCCGCCTTGGCCAGCTCGTCGATCACTTCGGCGTCGATCAAGGTGGAGTCCATGTCGAACACCACCAGCCGGCGGTTGCGCCGGAAAATGTTGTCCTGCTGGAACGCGATGTCGACGTTGAGTTCCTGGGAAATCGCCAGAAACTCAGCCCGCAGTTGTTCGGGATCGACGGGCTCGCCGCGGACTGAGAATTCAATGCAGCCCT